>JBAZPJ010000067.1:0-6563 GCA_041648255.1 Candidatus Nanoarchaeia archaeon | reverse complement strand
CTTCAATATCTTTCCTTACATTCACAAATTCTCGACTCACCCGCGCTGTATACTCCTCTTCAGTCTCTATCCTATCCTCATCAGCAAGCCACATTTTATTTCCGAAAAAATTAGCCTTTGCTCCCGCCTTATCAATTTGAACCAAACTATGCGCATCACGAGCATGAGCCTGCACTTCCCATCTTCCTGTCTTAAGCATTTTTTTTACTTCAGACTTACTGAGATAATACGGATGATCACTCTCACCTAACGAATATTTTGAAATAAGAAACATTACAGCGGTATAATCCAACGCTTTAAGCACCGGATCAGCCCCATAATAACTCGACTTAATCCCATCATCAAACGTCAACAAAAAAGACTTCTCCGGCAATTCTCTTTTTCCCAACCTATACTCATAAAATTCTTCCAATGTAATTGTTTGATATCCTTCCCTTTTCATCATAAACATTTGTTTCTTAAAATTCTCTACTAATACATCACTCTTATAGTCCTGCTTTGCTAATCCATGATATGCCAACACCGGAATAGACCTTGCTCTTTCTTGCGAAGGAGTATGGTTGTACTTATCTTCAAACCACAATATTTCACTCTTGTATTTCAAAAAATCATATGTCTTTGCAGTATCCTGGCCTGCTTCTCCTGCCGCCGATACTAATTGACTGGGATAGTAGTATTTACCCACTGTAACTACTACCACCATCAATACAATAATAAAAAAAATAACTTCAATCAGTTTCATCTTTACGCTCCCCACTTCATTTTTATTATACGCTTAAAAAAACTTGGCGAATGCACCTTCTTCACTTGCACTACCTTTACTTCATCACTTCTCAGCCACTTGTTGTTCCTAATTGTTGATATTGAATAAAAGACCAACCAAGACAACACTAACGTGGATAACAAGCTCATTAGCGGCCTGTAAATCCACTTGTGGTCATTCTTATGCTCGATCTTGTATGCTAATCCAAACATGAATCCAACAAACAAGATTCCCATTAAATACAACACTGCGGAAAACATATCCCCCTTTAACGGAAGGTAAATCAAATGTCTAAAGACAATGATCGGACCTAAAAATACAAAGAGGATGTGCGCGTAGTACACTAATGCTGGAAGCCACGGTCTTCTCCAATAAAATCCTCCAGTGAAGAACATATTTCTAATGAAACTCTTTTTCCAACGAATCTGTTGTCTTAAGACTTTTCTCATTGTGTCTGGAACTTCAGTCCATACCTTTGCAGATTTACAGTAGACGATTTTCCAATCTCTTAATGCGTATTTCGTTTTCATAAACGGAGAATCAGTATACTTTTCCCGCATCTTCTTTCCAATAGACTTACTCCCCAATACAAAACCAGTTAAAGTTCTATCTGTCGCAAACTTAAACTCCTGACCTAAGAACTTATCATTCTCCCACGCAGGAATAAAATTATAGATTGCTTCTTTTCTAAAGACCGCTAACGGACCAGAAACACATGTTACTGCCCCATACACGCTCTCAAATGCTTTTCTTACTGAGAACTGCCCCTCATACCAAGAATCCTGGATCTTTGTTAAGAGATTCTTATCTCCATTCAACGCTCTGCAATGTCCACTACACGCGCCAATATTCGGATCTAAGTTAAAGACATCAGTCACTTTCTCAATCGCATCAGGAGCAAGTACCGAATCACTGTCCGAGAATGCAAAAATTTCTCCCTTTGCTGCTAACATTCCTTTAGCTAATGCTTTCTTCTTTCCAACATTATCTTTTAAATGAATAACTTTGATTAATCCTTTATTTGCATACCTGTCTAATATCTCTGCAGTCTTATCTGTACTTGCATCATTTACAAAAATAATTTCTTTATGAGGATAGGTCTGTTCAATAAATGATTTAATACATTGTTCAATGATCTTCTCTTCATTTCTTACTGCAACAAGACAAGAAACAAAAAAATTCTTCTTTTTACTTGCAGGAATCTTCTGCGCTTCAATGTATGGATCCTTATACATTAAGAACGTTACTGTAAACGTCAATAATCCAATAAAGGTCAATAAAATCCCGTAGGTAAATAGGAACATGCTCGGTGTTTGTTTCCACCACATCTTCCCAAGTAATACTACAAAGAAACATACAATTAGCCCCAATGCTGCTGCTTTTCTTACTCCATTCTTTCTTTCTGACAATTTCTCCACCCCCAAGTGTTATTTATTCTTTTATCAAGATTAATAAGCGATAGAATAGGGTAGAGGAGCAAGTATATATACCCGGCCACTATTGAATATAGTCGAATATGTAATGCATATACTTTACATTTTTTTTAAAAAATCTCACCAGTGTCACTGAAGTTAGCAAAAAACGGATAATACCCCCCTTTAGAACCATTCTGCGCGGAAATTAGCCCTCGAATTACTTCAGCAAAACCCCTTCCTTCCGCAACATACATAAATAAGCACACAAGCACTCCTTACAATGGCATTTTGGAAAAAGAGTACACCTGTAGAAGAATACCCTAAAGAATTCAAGATTGAACCCATTGTGCAAGCACCTGCAATTAAAAGAGAAGACCTCCGATTAGCGGAAATAGAACGATTAACAATCACTATTACTACTTACATCAATAATACCATTAAACAAATTGGAAGATACTTAGCAGCAAAAGACGAGAAAAAAATAGAACTAGAGAAAACAGTCGTTACGTTAATTAAAACAACCACTATCAGCGCCCTGGAATTAAAAAATCTATTAGGACACTTAGAAACACATTATTATGCTCCAGTCTTAGCATATTTAGAGAAAAAAGAAAAAGAAGCCGCGCCTAAAAAAGAACACTTACAGAAAGATTTAGAAAAAATAAAAGATGCAGATGCACACTTAATGAAATATATCGGCTATGAAACACTCTTTAATCCAGAAAAAAATCCCAACGCTTCACAAGAATTAAAAAAAGAAGCAGAAGCAGACCTACAAGACAACTTGCGAACCATTCACGACGCATTAAATATTCTTTTTGATAAAAAAGAAGGCGTCTTAACTAAAATCCACAAACACAACGTTTAAAAGAACTAGGATAAATAAAAAATACTATGCTCGATAAAAAAACATTTGAGAATATAAGAAAAGAACTCAAAGACTTTGAACAGAAACGGGAAGAAACCATTCAGACCTCTAGAAAAACAATCACCCTCTCTAAACAAATTATCTACGCAGTACACCGAGATGATTTAGCTACAGCAGGAACATTACTTAAAGATATCCAAGCACTCATCAAACACTTACAAACAACCAGACACCACGAAATCGGCATTTCTAATGTTGCTTTCCAAGAATATGTCGAAGCAATCTGCTACTACGAATTTGTAAAAAATAAAAAAGTACCTGGATTTAAAGAATTACAAGTAAGAGTTGAAGATTATCTATTAGGATTATGCGATTTAACCGGAGAACTCGGAAGAAAAGCAGTCGCCTACGCAATTAAAAACGAACATAAAAAAGTACTAGAAGTAAAAGACCTAGTAGAAGAAATCTACGGAGAATTCTTAAAACTAGACTTACGAGACTGGGACTTACGAAAAAAATCAGACGCGATCAAATGGAATTTAAACAAATTAGAAGACATGGCCTTTTCCTTAAAAATGGGCGGAAGAATTAATTCTGAAGAAACAAAAAATTAATTTGTATCTTATTATATCCTTAACAACACTATCCTGGAGTAATCAAAGTTGTGAAAATCACTCATTTTTGGCAGTAACGCAAAATTTATTAACATATAAAATATGCTAGACCCATAAGGATATGAAAAATCTGGAAATAGAGCGAGTTTTTTTAGTGAAGGAGTTGCCAAAAGATATAGAACAGTCTCGGCACATAATTATAAAAGTTGGTGATTTTTTTGAACCAAATACGATAGACGCTCTAAAACTCAAACAAAAAGGAGATACCTATGAATTAGTTAAAAAAGAAGGTCATTCTACCCTTAATAGGACAGAGCACACAATAAAAATAAAAAAGAAAGAATTTGATATACTGTGGAAAGTTACAACACAAAACCACGAAAAAATAAGATATTATTTTCCAATAGGAGAGCACCTTTGTGAAATAGATTGTTATAAGGGAAGACTAGACGGATATGTTCGGGTAGAAGTAGAGTTTTCAAATAAAAAAAAAGCACATGAATTTATTTCTCCACAATGGTTCGGAACGGAAATATCAGACTTCAACCATGATATACATGAAGATCTAGGATTGGTCAGTTTTGAAGAAATGAAACAAAGATATCTGAAGAGAAAAATATCATTACACAAGATGTCAATATAAAATGAAAACTAGCAGTGGTGTATCTCTTCTTATTTTTAAAATTCAATTTTTCCCTATCGTCCGGACCAGGAGTTGTCTAAAAAGTCCCCTAAAATCTTTTTGGACAGAGCAGAAAATATTGAATTAGATAAATCAACGAATATTGCAAACTAAAAATTTGAATAGAATTTATTTTCCAACAACATTTACCTTTGGAAATAATATGTGCGGAAGATAATTTCCCTGGCCACCATACTCTACCTTCTTTCCAATTTCAACATCTTTTAATAACTCAAAAATATTTCCCGCAATCATTACTTCTTTCAATCCATCCCCCATCTCTCCATTTTTAATTACCTGACCCTCACTTACATTTAAAGAGAATTCGCCAGTAGACGGATTCATCGTATGTAATCCCATCAACCCTTTGATATATAATCCACTATCCATTTCTTTCATTAAATTAAGTTTCTTTCCAGAACCAATACAGAAATTAGAAGGAGTAATACTTGGAGAAGAAGCAATAGACCTTATTGCATTCCCCGTACTTTTCTTTTTCTCTCTTAATGCATGATAAAAATCGTATAAGAATCCCTTTAACACACCCTTTTCAATTAACGTTGTTCTTTGACTTGGTGTACCCTCATCATCAAATGACTTAGCATGTAACTTCTCAGGGCTTAACCCATCATCAATAATCGAAATATTTTTATCAAACACCTGCTCACCAATCTTTCCCCCTAAGAACGATTTTTTTAACAATACATTCTCTGCATCAAACGAAAAATGCAGTGCTTCAGCGACAATTTGCGATAACGCTTCAGGATGAAATAGAATTGGCATGATTCCTGTCTTCACTTGCACACGCTTTTCCATTTGTAATAAACGAAGCGCATCTTCCTTCATTTTAATTGCTTTTAATGGAACAATATCCTCATCTCCAAATCCGAGAGAAATATCACCCATTACCATTTCACAAAAACGACTATTCACTGCAGATGTTTCCTCTGCATCCACACCCTCACTATTCACAATCCTTGTTGAACCATGCGTTCTCGTATAATTAATTAGAGATAATTTTAATTTCTTATATTCTTTTATTTCCCCACTGCACTTTTTCAAATAGCTTTCCGCTTCTTCAAATCCGAAATTAAACAAACGCTTATCCTGCTTTAATTTTACATACTTCTGCGGGTCAGGAAACTTCACAAAAAAAGGATCAGGATCATTTAACTTTGCAAACTTTATCGCAGCATCACAACACTCCTTTATATTCTTCAGATTTAAGGTACTTGCAAGCCCAATTTTCTTTTTTATCTCAACCCTCACCCCCACACCAGCAGTTCTCCCCTCAGTCACATTATCTGGAACATTTCCCTGCAACGAAACACTCAACACATCAAGATCCTGATAAAATATTTCATAACTATCTACCCTTTTCTTTAAATAACTAATTGCAGAATCTATCATTTTCCACCCACTTTTGCTTTCTCGATCAGCATATGCGGAGCGCCATCACTCACTGGAACACTTTGACCGCCTTTCCCACAAGTTCCTTGAGAAAAATCCAAATCTTTCCCAATCATTTTAATTTTAGGAAGAATCTCCAAAATAGAACCACCTAACGACACTGCTTTCACCATCTCTTTGATTTCACCATTCTTTACCTTATACCCATACTGCGCGTTAAATAAAAACTCTCCAGTGGAAGGATTTACTTCTCCACCCAGCGTTCCTTTCAAATAATATCCATCCTTAATCTCTTTTAACATATCCTCAAACTTATCATTTCCTTTTTCAATATACGTACACCGCATTCTTGGAATAACCGGATTTCCTAATGATTCTGCACGACCATTACCTGTCGGAAGCATTTTCATTCTTGTCGCAGTCTCACGTGAATGTAAGAAATTCTTTAATACTCCGTCTTCAATTAACATTGTTTTTTGACCCTCCACTCCTTCATCATCAAGAGGCACCCACCCGTAGAATCCTTCTTTTGTTCCATCATCAATTAAGGTTAGTTTTTCATTCGCTACTTTCTTTCCTAACTTTTCTTTAAACACAGAACTCTCCTGTAACACACAATCAGCCTCACATCCATGACCCACCGCTTCATGCGCAAACACACCCCCTAATTTTTGATCAATTAACACAGGAACATTTCCTCCCTTCACATATTTTGCAGTCAATAATTTATTCGCCATCTTCACACATTCCTCAGTCAACACTTCTGCCTGCCCCATCACTTCCCACCCGCCATGAACCCTTACTCCCTCAT
>JBAZPJ010000066.1:0-6666 GCA_041648255.1 Candidatus Nanoarchaeia archaeon | reverse complement strand
TAAACGGCGGAGGAGGATCAGTCTGGAGCAGCTCAGTAACCGGAGCAGGAGGCGGAAGCCAAGGAGATTGTTCCTATGTGAATATTCCCGGAGACACAGGAGTTAGCGCAGGATTTGTCTCTTCCTGCTAAATTTTTCTTTTTTTTAATTAAATAAATTGCAAATTAAATTGAAATCGGATCGTGAAGAAAATCTCCCCGCTCTTGAAGCGAAATACTAATTAACTTGTTTTCCTTTACTGATTTTACTCTCTCAACAATGGAAAAAAACAACCATCTCGTTGTCTTCCAAGACAAGAACATCAGAAGAATCTGGCACCAAGAAGAATGGTGGTTCTCCGTCGTAGATATTGTTGGAATACTCTCTGAAAGTGAAGATCCACGCACTTATTGGAAAGTACTAAAACATCGTCTCAATGAAGAAGGGGGAAGTCAAACGGTTACAAATTGTAACCAGTTGAAATTACCTGCAGAAGACGGCAAACTCAGAGAAACAGATTGCGTAAACACAGAGGGAGCTTTCAGAATCATTCAATCCATCCCCTCCCCAAAAGCAGAACCGTTCAAACTCTGGCTTGCTAAAACTGGATATGAACGCATCCAAGAAATAGAAAACCCGGAACTAGGACAAGACCGCATTAAACACTACTACGAAATGAAAGGCTATCCAAAAGACTGGATAGACAAACGACTTCGAGGCATTGCAATTAGACAAGATTTAACAGACGAATGGAAACAACGAGGAGTAGCAGAAGACAAAGATTTTGCAATTTTAACTAATGAAATAACCAAAGCAACCTTTGGAAAAACTGTCCAAGAATACAAAGAATATAAAAACGTTCCAAAGAAGAATCAGAATCTACGAGACCACATGACTGACTGGGAACTCATCCTTACGATGATTGGAGAAAAAGCAACAACGGACATTACTGCTGTAAAAAATTCACAAGGTCTTGAAGAATGTAAAGAATCAGCACAAGAAGGAGGACAAATTGCAAGCAATACAAGAAAAGAACTAGAACAAAAAACTAAGAAATCCCTTGTTTCAAAAAGTAACTTTCTTCATTTAACTCCCTCAAAAAAGAAATTAGCGTCTAAAAGATAACGGAATGCTCCGAGCATGCATGAGACCTTAAGAAGAATGCACAACCATTTTTTGATGGTTAAACATTATAGAGAGTTTTGAATAACCTCTTTTTTGAAGCTTGTTCCTCTCAAAAGTGTGTTTAAAGGGGTTTTTCAAAGTCCGCTATAATACTTCTAAACTTAAATTTAGTTAAATAGTTTTCCATAAAGCGGGAATATAAGTTTAGTTGCACAGTGAGATCATTAAAAAGGTTTAAATACTCCTTTCTTCTAAAAAATTTATATGAAAAGACTGAAAGTAATAGTTTTTCTTTTTTTGATAATGTCTGTTATGTTAACTGGTTGTAAAAGCATTACTCCTGATGAAGCAGGAAATATTGGAATGAACCATTTGAGAAGTCAACTACCTGCAGGAACTCCCGTTGTCCTGAATAAAGTTTTCTTAGCTGATGATGGTTGGCACGTTCAAGCAACAGCAGGCGATGATGATGAAATGACAGTTATTATAAGTAAGAGTGGTAAAGTAAAACAACTACATGCCTATATATGGGTTTGATTAAAACAATGCAAAAGAAAATCTTTATTATTCTTGTTTTTCTCACTATTTTTTTGTCAAGTTGTGATTCTTCACCACCAGAAATTATTTACTCACAAGAACAAAATCAACCAGTTATCTCTGAAAATACTCAGCCAGAGATACCAACTCAACCGAATAAGATAAGCGAGAATATTCCTACATGGTGTGAAAAAGATTGCCCAGTATTAATCTTTGTAGATTCTCCAACATACAACATATTAAAAGAAAAAGTTGATCGTTTTGTTACTGATGTAAAGAAAGATGTTAAAGCTGAAGTTTTTTTAGAAGTGGTTTCTGTTAATGAAAATCCGACTGTGATAAGGAATAAAATTCAAGATGCTCATAAAAATAATAACTTACAGGGTGTTATCTTTGTGGGTGATGTTCCAATTGTACAAAGTAAATTCGTCGATATTTATAATCCTGAAGGCACCCTGGCAGCAAACGACAAATGTTACATGGAAGTTATTAAAAATCAAATATTTACGAAAACAGAAGAAGGATGGACATGCAAAACAGATACTAAAGACAACAAGTATCTTTCTCCAGAAAAAATGTGGCATGGAAGAATACTACCTCCCCAAAACGATAAAATCAAATTTCTTAGCGATTATTTAGATCGTAATCATGCATATAGAAATGAACAATTAAGTTTTGAAAAAGGCTCTTTATTCTACTATGATACTGAATTTATTCAAAAAAATAGTAACCCGGAATTATTTGCATCTTATTTCGCAGGACTCGACACTCTTTATGATAACTCTAAAGTTCAAACTCTTGCTTCTGATTTTACAAAAGAACAACAAGCTATTACTGAAGGAAAAAATGGAATCACACAAAATACTTATCTAAATAAATTAAAAGAATCCCGCGAATTTGTCATTGTAAATCAACACGGCTTAACCAACTTTCACGAACCAAATATTCGATCAGAACAAATAAAAGAAGCCGTACCCCAAGCTTTAGCTTATTTATTTTATAGCTGTAGCGTAGGAGGATTTCAAGATCAAAACTATTTAGCAGGCAACTACCTATTTTCCGGAAAAGGATTAATCGCAATAGCATCCTCCTCACAACTACTTGTTGGCTTTCCAGAGGGAGAACTAAGAGGACCAAGAGATGCAGGAACATACAAATTCTTCAAACTCCTTAATAGTGGAGCAACATTCGGAGAAGCTTGGCTAGTGAGCGATTTAGGAAGCGGAAACTTACTCGGAGATCCCACACTTCGTTTAAGACCACAAAAAATAGCTTCAATTAAACTAGAACTAAATAAAATAAAATTAAATTCACTTCATGATATAAAAAGCGTAAAAATTTATAATCTTGGACAAAAAAACTTGGAAAATTTAAATGGATACACTTCATACAACCATGCATACGATCCGAAACAATTAGAAACAGAAGTACAAACTCCTTCAGAACTATTACCCACTTCAAATAAAGAAATCCTTATTGCAATTGAACAAGCACCACAAGGAAACTTTAACGGGCAAATCCACCTCGTCTACGCCGGAGAAGACGGATACTGGATACACTTCCTACCAATATCTGGAACGATTAATTAATAACAAAATAGGATAGACCCAGCAAATTTGAGAGTGAAATTATTCGATTTGATGTTAAAATTAAGCAAAAAAATATTGTTTTAAACTACAAGCAATGTATGGACATCCTCTTAGAAGGGTCATGCCCTGAGCGTGGAGCACAGCTAGAAATGAATGTCGCTTGTAAATAGGTTTTTTATCCAACATCTAATAAGCAGTGTTCTAAGTTTCATTCCTGTTGGAGATTATAACACTACAAAAACGCTCAGTTTTAAACAGTCTAACCATAAAGAATAAACCACCATAAACTATAAATGAAGAAATTAAACCCCCTAAACAAGCAGCTACCCTCGACTTTTCACAACCCTTAACACCCGAAATCTATTTAGGAAGAATCACAAGCAGAGGACACTTTGGCAATGATGAAGGACTGGGAGATCAACCCCGCGCCTACACACTTCCAAAAGTCACCCAACCAAATGAAGTCTATATCCAAGGAGGATGGAGAGCAAACCCCGAATACTTAGAATTACTTGATGAAGAAGGAATCATCCAACTCACTTACTCCGGAAAATCCGTAAATATCGTTGCAGAAGCAGAGAAAGATAGAGAAAGCAGAATCGAAGTTAGTTTAAATGGAAATAAAGATACAAGCGGAAACGATGTTAAGGACGGATCTATCCTAATTAAAGAACCACGATTATACAATGTTGTTCAAACCGAAGAATATGGAACGAATACAGTCCAATTACATATTAAAGGAAAACGATTCAGAATCTACACATTTACATTTGGATAATCTCCCCACTGTACTTCAACAATCTTTAAATAAACTTCCAACTTCCCCCCTTTATGAACGTCAGGGAAGTCAAAACAGAAACAAGAAAAGACCTTGCACCATTTGAGGTCCATTATCCCATAAGCCACCTTGAATTAAGTGGCGGAGAAAAAGCACTTTTCGCTGACGCTTTTTCGATTGAACCTCGCATAAGTGCTACACATCCCCTTACTACTTTTTTGAAAACCTATTTCCGTGCAATGAATATTGAACTCCCCTGTCTTTATCTCTCTCCCCAAAAAATTGAAGCAAACAGCTCTAAACGGATCACTAATCTCCAATACCCCGACCCTACTGTTCACTGGAAACATACCTTTTATCCGCAACAGGGAGGAGAAGTTTCTGCAAGCGCTCAATTTATTTATACACCTTCCGACCCTATACACGGAGTAAGTGCACCTTCCGCAGAACTTATGAATGATATTCTTGCCGCACTCTTCTTAGGAGGGCGCAGGCCAGCACCCCCCGCCCAGGTTACCCCTAACCCTCTCGCTTCTAACGTTTATTTTGCACCAATTGATCAATCCTACACTCTTGCCTCAGCAGTGAAAGACGTTTTAATGAGACTTGTTCCAGAAGAGACATATGATTTAGAAATCATCAGACGAGAAGCACACAAAGGTACTAGTGTAGCAGCCCAAATTTATCAGCATGGCTTAGAACAAGTATTAGAAGACAAAAATCTTATTCCCTACACCCCCAGAGCAGCATAAACATCTTTAAATAATCTAAAAACAAAAAAAATTATGGATTCACTCACTCTCTGGATTATTGCAATTATCATTGTTTTAATTCTATTTTACGTATTAAGACATATTCTCAAAATTGTTATTATCATTGCATTAGTTATTTTTGCAGCAACATTTGTTATTGACAAATTAACTATCAAACCAGCATATCACCCAGCTGAATTAGATTTTATCAAATTACCCCTTGGATTTAAAATAACAACTTTTGCAGACAACTTAGGAGGCTCATCAGTTTCCCTACCTGGACCGAATCCTGGACCACGCTTAATGACATTCCACGACGACACCGTCTATGTTGCACTTCCCTCACAAGGAAAAATAATCGCATTAGAAGATAAAGACCAAGATGGAAATGTAGAAACACAAAAAACATTTATTGAAGGGTTAAGTAAACCACATAGTATTGACTTTTATCAAGATGCAGCATACATTGCAGAAGAAGATAAAATTACAAAAGTAAAAGATTTAGATCATGACAACAAAGCTGAGATTGAAACTAAAGAAACATTATTGATGTTACCTTCTGGCTCCCACTGGACAAAAACAGTTCATATCTTTAACGGACAACTGTATATCACTAGCGGATCAAGCTGCAATGCCTGCGCAGAAACAGATAAGATGCGCGCAGCACTAACAAGCTGCGACTTACAAGGAAAGAACTGCATCACCTACGCTTCAGGATTAAGAAATACTGTGGACTTTATCCAACATAATGGAATTATCTATGGAACAGACAATGGAAGAGACTTATTAGGAAATAATTTACCACCCGACGAAATTAATATCCTTAAAGAAGGAAAGAATTACGGATGGCCAACTTGCTTTGGAAATAAAATTCACGACACAGACTATGATAAAAATACCTACATTCGAGACCCTTGCTTAGACACAGAA
Organism: Candidatus Nanoarchaeia archaeon; assembly: GCA_041648255.1. Lineage (GTDB taxonomy): Archaea > Nanobdellota > Nanobdellia > SCGC-AAA011-G17 > GW2011-AR18 > JAHFKM01. Next base: position 976 of record JBAZPJ010000066.1, on the reverse strand, counting down.
GCACCACTCGTAGAATTACCTAGCCACGTTGCACCACTAGGATTAACAATCTATGACGGAACAACTTTCCCCTCTGACTACAAAGGAAACATGTTCATCGCTTATCACGGATCATGGAACAGCGAACAACCAGTCGGTTATAAAATCGTAGCAGTAGATTTGAAAGAAAAGAAGATTAGAGACTTTGCAACAGGATGGCTGGATGAACGAACAGTCAAAGGAAGACCAGTCGGCATTATTAATTTTAGAAATGGATTATTAATCTCAGATGACAATGCTGGAAAAATCTATAAAATTATGTATGATAACGACTAAAGATATTTCCAATAGATCTTGCAACAGGAATACTTCTAAAAGCATCTAACAAACTCACATTCGCTTTTCCCTTTTCCCCACACTCAGGGGTTCTTACTTTTGTTAAGATAGAAGTTCCCGTCTGCATACCTTCCGCACGATAAGGCAATTCGACATCTTTCAACACACAATCTCTAAATGTCGCTCCTGTTAACTCAGAAAGCTCTGGATGAAACCGAACATGAAACAAAATGGAATTTGAAAATCGACTATACCCTAATAGAAAAGGAATACCCACCCTTGTTAGGTCACAGCTGTAAAAATTGAACGGACGTTCCCTCAATTTATCTGCACTCATTTCTTTTGCTAAATAATCCTGCACAGCGGGAGCATGGGGATGAACAGAGAAATCATACCTCTCCACCACCCTATTCTCAAAATTTCTTTCTCCCATTAAGATACCTTCTATAAGACGATCTGCTTCTTTCGGGATTTGAGTTGACTTCATTTTGTTTAGAATCACCTTATTTGGTACGCAAAGGAACTCGCAAACCTATAAAAAGCTTACGCAATTAACAGTACCTCCGAATGACTTCTTTTTTAATCTCCTTTTGGGATGGAACCAAGTGCTACAAAGCACTTGGTGGACGTTTGTTTGATTTTTTAGTCTTAAGGTATGTTT
>JBAZPJ010000065.1:0-6911 GCA_041648255.1 Candidatus Nanoarchaeia archaeon | reverse complement strand
AAAGCTTTGTAATTCTTTACAGTACATTTTTTAGCAAGAGATTAATCCATGCACTAATGCATGGATTTTTCTCTAAATTCTACAGTAGTAAAAAATCACTCGGAGGTACTGGGTGTTTTCTAGACTTTTATTGAAGAAAAAAAGAAGATTAATATAGCTGTGAATAGAAAAAAGATGTATGAGCGTGTTCAAGAAAGCAATTATGAGAATCGACTCAGCAGTAAAGAGTGGACATTTTATCGGAGCAGGCACAATTGCTAAAAAACATATTGAAACTGAACATCATTTTGAGGGAGATCTTGCGAAGTTACAACGAAGACTTGCTGCATTCAGCGAACATTTATCGTGGGTGGCAAATCTAAGCGAACTAAGTACAACAGCAGAAAAGAATTTTGATAAAAAGGTAGCACAAAACCTAGTGGACACCTTAAAACTAGATATGGTTGCTATTGAAATACTAATTACCCACATTAAAGAAGATTTAGAAGAGTAATTCTAATAATTTTATTTCTCATATCCATCTTCATGTGGTTTGTTAGAAGATTGTAATCGATATTTAATTTCATCTCTGTAAGTAAATACTAAAGCAATTAAGATTAATAAAATAATAACTAAGATCCACCAGTATCTAAAGAAGGTTGGATGTTCCGTGTTAAGTGTTGCTTGTGCTCCTTTGATTGCTGAGATGTCTGGTACTTTTGCTTTGCTGATATAAATATTATTGTTTTTGAATTCATCCAGGATTGCAGGTGTTAATACTTTTTGAGTGGTTAATTCTAATACATAACTTCCATTCGAATCTACATTTTCATATCTGACTAAGTAACTTGGATCTTCTTTAACGACGGTTAATAATTTTTTCCCTTCTGCGGTAACGGTAATGTCTTTTGCTTGTTCTGCAAAGGTTTTGGGAACATCAATATAATAGAATAAGTCTTGCGCTGCTTGTCCAGTATACGTTAATTTTAATCGCACAGTGCTTGAATCTTTAGTTGTTAATAATTTTTTATCGATACTATATTCCGTTGTTTCGCTTAATTGTTCTTTAAGTGAGGGATCAAACAAGTCATCAAATTTCTTTTCTAATTCTGCAGGGAGACTAATTGGTCCTGCTGCTGTTTCTACTCCAAGTGATTCCTCATTAGCTTGTAACGTACTTCTTGAGTTTCCACTGCCTCCTCCCCCTCCGCCACCGCCTCCGCTTGCTCCGCCGCTTGAACTTCCCCCGGAACTTACTTGTGTAGTACTAAATGAAAGTGGTCCGAGTGTTCTGCAGTTGCCAGCCCCGTCACAAGAGGTTGCATTGTAAAAGTGTTCTTGATTTGCAGCTAAGTCGATTAAACTAAAGGAATGAGTAGCTGCAGTATTTCTTGTTCTGATTGTTCCTAAAGCTAACGTTGTTCCATAATTAATGGAGGTATTTGCTGATTCGCTTGTTGTCCAGCTGATGGTTGCGGAAGTTGTACTGGGAGATACAGAAGGGGAAGGAAAGCCTGGAGGAGTAGTGTCTTTTTCAAAGGTTAAGACTGCAACAGTGTTTGCGTTAGTAAGGTCGCTTGCATTTACTTTAAGAGTATATGTTGTTTCTGATAAGTCTGATAAAGAAAGTGGTGCGTGCCAGTAGTCTTTACTTACGTTAGTCATAGGAATCCATGCTGATGATCCGGTAGTGTTTTCATATTTGTAAAATACGTTTTGTGCGTTGACTCCTTGGCTGTCTTGGATGCTGACGTTAATAATGAAATCTTTATTGATGTCTTGTCCGGTTAATGGGGAAATAGAAGTAATTGTGGGTCCGTTTGTGTCAATAGTGAAATTGATGGTTGCAGTATTTGTATTTCCTGCGAGGTCTGTTGCTGTTGCAATGAAAGCAGTAACTCCTTGTTGGAAAGAAGCGAAGGTAGGCGTACTATAATTGAAAGTAGTTGTTCCGTTGGAATAGGCGAGTGTTCCTGCTTCGTTCATGCTTAAGTTAATTAAAATAAATTGGTTTGAATAGATTCCTGATTGTGGTGAGTGGAGAGTAATTATTGGAGAGGTAGTGTCTATACTAAAATTAATTGTTGATCGAATCATTGTTCCTTGTGTGCTGGTGGTAAAGAAGGTTAACGTATGATTTCCTGCAGAGTAAGTCCTTGTTACAGGAGAGGTATATGTTTCGTTTCTTGTTTCATTAAAGAAGATTATACTTGCAGTGTTTTCGCTTCCAGTCACATTAATTAAAATTGAATTGCTATTATACGCTTGTGAAAGTGGGCTGTTAATTGTCAATGAAGGAGTTGTGCTTACAATGAAAGAAACTGTTTGTGTTTGTGTGTTTCCATTAGTATCATTTGCAGTTAATCTTAAAGTGTGTGTTCCATCTGTCGTATTAAAAATGAGATTGGTGGTGAGTGGAGTGATACTTCCTGAATCTAATTGGTAGGTTACAGTAGCTAGGAAGGGATCAAGTGCGGTGTAATTTAAAGAAAGGAATATGTTTGTTGAGTAGGTTGTATTTAATGGTGAAGTAATAAGTAATGTGGGTGCAGTGTGGTCGAGTGATTGTAGTGCGGGTAATAAATTAATTCTTGAAAAGGTTAATCCTGTTCCACCATCGAAAATAGAAAATCCAGTAGTTTGTAACGTTGTTTGTAAAAGAGACGGTGTAAGAACAGAAGTTGTTTCTGCAAACGCATATTGATTTAATAATAATACTGCTCCTGCAACGTGTGGTGCTGCTTGGCTTGTTCCTGATCCTGTTGCAAATCCATTGTTAAGGTAGAGGGAGTTAATGTTGCTTCCAGGTGCAAGTAAATCTAAAAGGTTATTTCTATTTGTAAATCCAGAAATACTATCGCTTTTTGTTGTTGATCCTACCGCTAGTGTATTTTGAATGCAGGCAGGAGATAATAATTGACTCGTGCTTCCAGAGTTTCCAGAAGAAGCAATAACAGTGATATTATTTGCTGTTGCAGTGTTGATTAATGTTGCTGCTAAATCTGAGTCGCAGGTAGTGCTTGTATCGCAAGTTCCAGTAAATCCGCCAGCACATCCAAGGCTCATGCTGATTGCGCTGATGTTAAATGTTTGAGCGTTGGTAATGCAGTATTCTAAGGCAGATAATAAATCCGAAGTCGTTCCGTGTCCTGATGAGTTTAAGACTTTGACGCTGACAATGTTCGCTTCTGGTGCAATGCCTGTGTAAGTATTATCGTTTGAAGCAATGATTCCGGAGATGTGTGTTCCGTGTCCGTTGTTGTCTCCGATTGTTCCATTAATTTGAACACTTGCCCCATTAGGGCAGCATGCTTGGTTTGCTCCTTGAGTGACGCTGCAGTAGCAGGCTTCGTTAATGATTCTAGTTTCGAAAGCAGGGTGGTTAGAAACTCCGCTGTCAATGACGCAGGCGCTTCTTCCTTTTCCTTTTAAGTTAATTCCATTGAATTGTAAAGAATGAACGTTACTTGCGTTTGTTAATCTGACGGTGTCAACGAGGACTTGTTCGATTAAATAGTCTTGATTGATTCTTGTAACTGACGCGTCTTGTTTGAGGGTTGTATATTCTTCTCCAGTCATTTCTGTGGAGATTGCGTTAACGAGGGCATAGTCTTTGCTTTCATCTTGTGCTAAGAGTTCTTGTTGTAATGCCGTATCGGAGGTAGTGATTGTTACTTTAATGATCGCGTCTGGATCAGGCGATGGTTCTGAAGCAATTGCTTGTCCAGTGGGAGAAGAAGGAGGGTTTGTTAAAAAGAAAAGTGCGATGAAGAATACTACGAGAGAGGTAAGGATAACACTCTTTTTTGAAAGCATGAGTAAATTCAGAATGTCTGCTATTTAATACTTTTTCTCTTGAGGAATGCTGTGAGACCGCTGACTGCAGTAAGTGCTTGACTGGAATTCATCCCGAGGAGTGTACAAAAACTAAGCAAGTCTTTAGGATTTCTTAATTCATACGGATTTTTTGCAAAAGTAAAGAGAAAAAGAGGAACATGATATTTCCGGCATAAAACGACATTTTGAAAGATTCTTCCTAAAGCAACTGGAGTAGTGCAGGTGTCGAGCGTTATCCCAATTGCTACGTCTTGTTTACGTGCGAGTTCGCATAAGACTTGATTTAATCCTGAGTGTTTAGAGTGCATGGGATCTTTTCCTTGTGCGAGGTGTGGATTGAGTAAAATGTCTACTTTTTTTTGTTCGATGAGTGTTCTTGCTTGGACATCATCTTTGTATGTAATGACTTTTAATGGTTTAAGTTGTTCTAAGGTAAAAAGTTCTAATTTGAATTGCTTAGAGAAAGAAAGGCTGGTTTCTGTTGGTTGGTGCTGGATAAGGTCGTTATACATGGAATATTCTTTAACGATAACCTTTTTAAACATTTCATTTGTTTAACTTAGCATGGCAGTTCCAAAACATTTGGGAATAATCTTAGATGGGAATAGAAGGTTCGCTAAAAGATTAATGCTTAAACCGTGGAAGGGTCATGAGTGGGGGTATGAGAAGATTAAGAAAGTAATGGGGTGGTGTAAGGAGTTGGATATTCGAGAATTAACATTATACACATTTTCACTAGAGAATTTTGATAGGCCGAAGGAAGAGTTTGATTATTTGATGGATTTGTTTGAAAAGGGGTTTATAGAATTAAAGAATGAGAAGGAAAAGATGAAGGATGTGTGTGTGACGTTTATTGGTCGTATTCAGATGTTTCCAGAAAAGATACAGAAGGCAATGAATGAGTTGATGGAAGAAACGAAAGGTCATGAGCCGTTTAGAATTAATTTTGCTATGGCGTATAGTGGTCGTGCTGAGATTATTGATGCGGTAAAAAGAATTGCTGAGCAGGTAAAGACGGGAACATTGAAGATTGATAAGATTAATGAGGCTGTGTTTGCGAATAATTTGTATTTGAATAGTGATCCTGATTTAATTTTAAGAACATCCGAGCATCGGTTGTCTGGTTTTTTAACATGGCAGTCTGTTTATAGTGAGATTATTTTTATTGATAAGTTATGGCCCGAGTTTGAGAAGGAAGATTTTGTGGAGTGTCTTAAGAATTTTGAGAATAGAGAACGGCGTTTTGGAAAGTAGGAAGATTTAAGAAAGATAAAGAACCAGAATAGTTAAAATGAGTATAACAGAGAGTTTCAAAAAGATGGTTACTTCTTTTTTTAAAAAAGAGGTTAGGGTGGCTAGACTTGATTCAGAAATTGAGAGGTTTAATAAAAAAATATTAACTCGATTTAGAGGACTAATTGAACAGGTGGATAGGATTGAGAGTGGAGAAGTAAACCTAGCTTCTGAATTAAGTAATATCGAAAGAAGTATTTCCAAGTTTGTAGTTCTAGAAAAGGACATTAGGGGAATGGGCAAGAAGCTGACTGCAGACCTAAAGAAATTAAGAGGGGGAGTGATTACTGCTAAAGAAAAGCACAATTTAGAGGATTGTAAGAACATAAAACGAGAAGTTGTTGAAATTTTAGAATTAATTGAAATAATAAGAACGAATCATGAAAGACTAAGTGTGGATAGAGAGATTGTTAGATTGAGAAGTAGATTGTTTTATTTAGAAAGTTTATTTGAAGCGTTGGAGCAGATAATTATAGATATTGATGAAATGCACGGGGATTCAGAAATGAGAAGAGTTGCTTAAATAATAAAGTCAGGAATTAGTTAAGTTGTTTTACTAGTTCTTTGAATTGTCTATCAAACCCTTTGTCGGTATAAATAATTTTAAGGTTATGTCCCATTTCGAGTGCGTCAATAAAGCAAACATCTAAAACTTCAGCTTGAAGGTTTTCTTTTATTTTGAGGGCAGAGTATTTTCTTTTTAGTAATCTTTTTTTAAGTTCTTTTAGAGTACATTTACAAACGATACAAAGATTAACATATTTTTTTGGCAAGTAATGGCTAAGGTGGGAATCAATGACAACGCCTTTTTTGAGTTGTTTAATCTCCTTAATAAGAATCTTATTTAATTTTGCAGTATTAATCTCTTTTGTTTGTCTCTTTTCATCATATCCTTCTACAACACTTGGATGCTTATTGATAATAAGATTCACATCTAAGTAAACTAATTTTGATGCTAACGCTAGTTTCTTTGCTAAGGTAGTTTTTCCAGATCCCACCGATCCGGTAACGATGATTACTTTTTTTTCCATTCTTCATCCACAGTAAAGAGTTCGTTATCTCCATCAACGTCAAATAATCCTAATCGTGCTCCAGCGTCTAGCCATCCGTGTGCATAGTTTAATGCTGCGAAGGCAGTGAGTTTGTCTCCTTTTTCTTCGAAGTGTTTTGCATCATTATAATAGCATTGTGCCATGTTCAAGAAGTCCTTTGCTGCTGCTTCAACGTTGATCTTAGCTTTTTTATTTAATTTAACTTTCTTGATTGCTCTGCCGGTGAGATCAAAATATTTTTTTAATCGTTTATCCAAGTCTTGCATAGCCTTTTCGAAGAAGTAATTTATTTAAAGCTATCTTGTAGAAAATAAGAATGTTAAAATGAACGTTTAAGGTCTTCTAAAATTCTTAAATAGTCTTCAAGTTCAATAAGTGCACCTTCAATGTATTCTTGCAGAGTATAAAATGATTCCAATTCATCTTGAGAAACGCGTACTTTTCCATTTTCGATCAGATCCATGATCCTATCCATTTTTGCTTTCATAATGAGAACTTGTTGCTGAGTGGCTGCTTCTTCTGTAAGTTCATTGGCGATTTTTGAGCGGACAACGCTGACAAGATAGGTGCGTGAATCAGGATCGATATCATTTTCTGCAAGTTCATAGTAAAACATAGTGGAAGAGAGATCAATGAAGAAGTAGCGGAGTTGATCATTATTGAGGTCGGAAAAGTATTTTTTTAAGTCTTTTACTGTTGGATCAATAATTTCGTGGACATGATCTTCTCTAAGAGTTTCAAGGGTTCTTT
>JBAZPJ010000064.1:0-7048 GCA_041648255.1 Candidatus Nanoarchaeia archaeon | reverse complement strand
GGAGGAGAGCAAGGAACGGAGGAGAAGCCGAGCACCGCAGAGTTATCGAAGGAGTGCTTAATCTATAGTTTACCATTTGCATAAATTTTTAAATCTTCTTTAAATCAATGTTTTATGTCAAAGTTGTTTATAATGCTAGATAGAGAAAATTGCATAGGCTGTGGGGCTTGTGCCATAACTGATTCAGGAAATTGGATAATGGGGGAAGACGGAAAGTCCGCATTAATTAAGGGTAAAGACAATAAAAAGTGTTTTGAACAAAAATATTTAAAGAAGAATAAAGAAATAGCTGAATGCTGTCCTGTTAACGTAATCCATATTTATGACGGAGATCAAAAGTTGCTATGAAGCCGGAATTATTAGCTCCTGCTGGAGATTGGGAAACGTTAGCGAGTGCTATAAAAGCTGGAGCAGATTCTGTTTATTTTGGAATTAAATGGATAAATATGCGGGCTTCTTCTGCAAGAAATTTTGATATTGGTGAATTAAAACAATTAATGAAAAAATTACATGAAAATAATAGGAAAGGTTATTTAACGTTAAATGCGGTTGTGTATGATCATGAATTAGAAAGAGTAAAAAGAATTTTAGATGAGGCTAAAGAAGCTGAAGTTGATGCTGTGATTGCTGCTGATATGGCGATAATACAGTTATGTAATGAAAAATCTATAGAAGTGCATATAAGTACGCAGTTGTCTGTTGCGAATTATGGGGCGGTTAAGTTTTTTTCTAGATTTTCTCCGAGAATAGTTTTAGCAAGAGAATGTACGTTAGAACAGATTAAAAATATGAAAGCTAATATTAAAAAAGATAAATTAAATTTTAATGGCAGGGAAATTGAATTAGAAACTTTTATTCATGGATCTTTGTGTGTTGCTTATTCAGGGAGATGTTTTTTGAGCCAGTATCATAACCGGCTTAGTGCGAATAGGGGGCAATGCTTACAAGAATGCAGGAGACAATATAAAATAACAGATGTAGAAGATCCAAGAAGAGAATTTGTGTTAGAGGGAAACTATATGATGTCTCCTAAAGATGTATGTGCATTACCTATCTTAGATAAATTGATTGATGCTGGAATAGATGTATTTAAGATTGAAGGAAGGGCTAAAAGTGCTGAGTATGTGTATACTGTTACTCGCGCTTATCGTGAAGCTATTGATTTAATTGAAAAAAATAAATTTGACGAAAAAGAAAAACTAAGACTGGTTAATGAGTTAGATAAAGTATTTAATAGGGGATTTACTGATAACTTTTATTTAGGAACTCCGACGAACGATTCATGGACTAAATTTTATGGTTCGTGTGCTAAAGAAAAGAAAATAAAGCTCGGCCGGGTTGTGAATTATTACGCTAAACCTAAGGTTGCTGCTATTTTAATCGAACAGCATGAATTAAAAGGGGGGGATGAAGTTTGTTTTATCGGGCAGACTACGGGCTATTATCGGACAACGGTCATTGAACTTAGAGCAGAAGACAAGAATATTTCTGTTGGAAAAATTGGTAAGGTAGTTTCTTTTAAAGTGAATGAGATTGTTAGGTTAAATGATGAAATCTATGTAATACAAAAACGAGATATAAATAAGGAAGAAGAGGAATTAAATCAGAGAATGCAGAATGTTGGGATTCACAAACCGTTTAAACAAACAAAGGGAATTGTTTGAAGAAAGTCAAAATGGCACTTTATTAACCACTTACTAGTAACTACAAATAGAAAGATTTATATAGTATGAAGTTAGCCTTTATTGTAATAAAAGAGCTAAAAAATGACTAAAAAAACGCTATCAACAATAGTAGCATTGGCGTTAGAAGCCTGCCAAATTGCTCCTATCGATGAAAAGTTACCCGGATGTAAGATTTCAGTAGATTATTCTCAAAATGGGGATGTTTGTGTTTATTATCCGAATGTTGGTCTTTGTGATACAAATAATAATGGGGTCGTAGATACAATATTGTTTAGTGATAATTTAGATTGTGGTGTTAGTTATACCTCTGATTTTAGGAGAGCGAGTAAGTTGTTTGATTGCAAGGTTGGATCAGCAGAAAGTGAAAGTCATTACCAAGATTCATACGATGAAGGCTTAGAGAATGTAACAGCGGAGTGTATTGAAGAATGAGTCTAAAAACAATCGCTTATGGATTAGGGGCTGCTGCTTTATTTGGAAGTGGCTATGCAGTATGTACACCCAACGTTCCTGCAGGTTATGAAAGTCAAATTCCGAATTATGTTTCATCTGATCCTGTAGAAATAATTAAAAATGCAGAACCGTTACGTACGCTTGAAGAAGCAGTAGATGCCCAAGGATGTGCTAGTGCAGGTATTATCGCCAGTTCACTTGTTGCAGCAGCAGGACTTGTATTATTATTTAAAAAACGAGGGGGACAATAAAAATGGTATTTGATCAAAACTTAGAAGGAAGAATTAAAGAAACATTAGGAAAAGAAAGTAATACTACTAATCTTAGACATAGTGTAAACACTCAGTTGTATAACTCGCTTTTAAAAGCTGATGCAAGAGATGGTACAAATCAACCCATTGACTTACCCGCAGATATGAAAGGGTTATATTGGGCAGAGCAGAATAGTAAAGACACAATCAGCGAGCTAAGTGCAGTGATTGAAGCAAAAGAAGATCAGGGCGGTTTTGGTGGCTATAAAAAAGCAGTTAGTGGAACGCTAAATGAACTTTCTAAAGAAGGAAAAAACGCGTATTACGCTCTTCTTGCTGGAGATATTGCTATGAATGGTGCGATTGGAAATGATGCTTCAAAAGAATTAAAGCAATTTGCAGCATTAGCTTCTAGAGCAAAGATAGTCAGAGAATATGCAGAAACGCATGATGGAAAAGGATTTGATTTACATTTAAGAGAGAATGGAATTGATCCAGCTTTATTAGGTGCTGAACCAATTGAGGTTGCACACTATCGTGCGGTTGGTAGTCCTGAAGGATTATCCCTCCTAGCACAGAGAGCGGGCGCGAGTCAATTTGCCGGCTTACAAAAGTATCTTGCAGAAAAACCAGGTCTAATGAAAGAAATTGAGAAGCTGGTTCAGGATAAGAAGCTGTATGGAAATGCTGCAATGAGAGTGCATCAAATCTACAATACAAAGCAAGAAACAGGATATAGAGAAGCAGTAAAGAAGAAAGCTGCTTAATTTTTTCTTTTTTATTCTTCATCCCTAAGATAACCAAGTAATCTAGACGTTAAGGTATAATCCCATCCTTTGAGAGTAAGTAATTGTTGTGTGGCTTCTCGTGTTTGAAAACAAGGCGCTAAGTGAAAAGAGAGTTCTTCTCCGTTTTGAGAAAGAATGAGTTGTGCGTACATAAAGATAGTAGTGTCTTGAACAGTTCCTGTGTCGCAGGCATAATGTTGGAGGGCAGTGTAAGCGCAGGATGTTTCGATAGCATCGCTTAATTCCATGCCACAATTTTGTTTTAATTGTTCTGTTGCGGCATTATCATCAGGATGAGGGTTGCAATGAAAGTAGCGATTCGGGTTTCCTTTTTCTAATTCTCTGATTGATCCAAGGTAAAGATCAAGGTTGAGGAAGAGCTTCCCAAACGCTTGACGTAATTCTCCTTGTTGTTCAGAGGGAAGAGCCTCTTCCATACGTTGACAATATTCTAAGATAGCTTTTCCTGCATTACCATAATCTTCATTGTCCAATCCTGCTGTTTTAAGTGTTTCTTGGGCAGCTGTGAGGGAAGCAAGGTCTGGAGCTGCATCCTCTTCTAAAGATGCATATCGAACATCGGGTTGGTCTGGAATTCGTGGTTTTGGAAGAGGTCTTTTTTTCTTTTCTTTTAGTTTATATCGTTCTACTCTAAAGTGGGGAGTAAATTGTTCATAATATTGTTCTTCAAAGCGATCTTCTACGGATGAATTAAGTGATGCCAATCCTAAAGCAGAGAGAAGACTGAATCCTAAAAAGAAGCGTTTAATCACAGGATTAATCCTGAGAGTGCTAATTCTTAAGTTTATAGTTACTTAAATGATTATATTAGAAGTATTTGTAGTCTACTTTGATGATGTGTTCGTCTTTAATTAATGCTTTAGTAAGTTCATGTAAGACCGAGACAAATTGGTTTGTTCGTTCTTCTAATTCTTCTAGTTTATTTCCTGATACTTTGTTAATGTTTCCATAGGCGATTTCTTTTGCGAGTTTTCTTACTTCTTCGTACCAGTCGACGTATTTATCTTTTAAGAGTCCTCGTTTGACAAATACTTCGGTTAATAATTCTTGTAAGTGTTCTGGTGAGGGCGGGACGACTTTTCTTGCCATGAGTGCTGCGTGGCTTGCGTCTACCATCGCCCAATAGAAGCATTCTACACTTTGTAAAAGAGTGTTTCTTCCTCTAAGGTGATGTGCGCTTGCGCGTTCCATCGTGGTGAAGATTGCTTCGGGGCTAGGTCTGATTCTTCCTTTTGCGAGTAAGACTTTTAGTGGTTCGAAGAATCCTCCAACATCAATTAAGGGTTGTCCATAGCGAATAACGTTAATGATGAGTGGTTCTCCTTCTCTGACTTCTTCCCAGAATGTGGAAAGGGTGACGGTGTTAAGATGGATTTTTTTTGCGTATTTCTGTGTTGCAAGTAAGCGTGCTGTTTCTTCCCGGTACCATGCAATAAGTTCTTCATCCCAGTTGATGGTTGCGTCATCGATGATAATAATAACGTCGATATCTGAGTTGGGATTAATTTCTTTTTTGGGCACTGATCCGAATAAGATTATTGCTTTAACGACGTCTCTAAATTTTTTGTAAGCTTTTACTCCAAAGTCATAGGCAATATCATAGTCTTTTGCAAGTTGAGTGTTGATAGGGGATTCTTGTTTTTTAACTAATTTACTTGGTTTCTTTTTAGACAATGAACGCACCTCTTGCTTAGTGATTTTTTGTTGATGGAATATTTAAAGCTACCTTTTTTAGAAAGGAAGTGGGTGACTACAAAAAAATAAAGTGTGGTCACCTGTTAAAGTGAGTGGGTAAGGGTTGTTTTATTAAGTTTCTGCGTACATTGAATTAAATGGAAAATAATTTAGAAAAGCAGATTGAGTCAAATCCGTTCCAGTCTCCAGCTGAACCCAAATTATTGGGTCTAAAGGATTTAGAAACGTTGACCAAGGATAGAAACCGTTTCACTAAACAGGCAATTGGTTCGTTCATCGGTCTTCGATTTGTAAATCCAATTATATCGGAAGTTATTGATAAGTATTTAGATCGAGATCCGGCTCCTGCAACATATGGTCTTGCGCTTATCGTAGCAGGTTGGTTTGTTTATAAGATTGGAGATTTAGCAGGAGATTATATTGGAATAAAGACAAAAAACTGACAATCAAGAAAAGTTAATTTTTTTGAGCAAAACAGCACCCGTTTATTTTACAGCTCACTTTTTTAGAAAGAAAGTTTTATGTAGTTCTAGGAGTTAACCCAAGCATGGATCTGCACATATCTTCACTGATAGACATATTAAATCACCAGCCGGTTAAGCCAACATATCTAATCCGAGTTGTATCTTCAATGGAAGGAGATTATCCAGTAGAATTACCTCGATCCAGATTTTATGTAGCAGGATTTGAATACCGTTTTGATGATACACATCCTTTGATTCGGTCAGGTGTTCCTTTGAGTGATGTAATGGCAGAACAGATGTTAAGGGAATTTGAGAAAGAAAGAAGAAATGTCGAGGAGTTAGTAGTAGTTTGTCTGCGCGGACAGAATAGGTCTCCCGCAGTTGGAATTGCATTGAATGAAATATTTAATTTAGGTCAAGATTCAAGAGCATTGAAAAAAGAATATCCGGAATTCAATACATTTGTGTATGAAAAGTTAATAGAAAATGCAAAGCGATTAAAGATAAAGTAGTTCTAGCTTAATGGCGTATCGCTGAATCTTGATTTTTCTCCAGTGATCTGTCCGCCCAATTCTTTTGGTAAAGTTGTAAAGCTTGATCCGTAGAGGTTAAAGTGTTGTTGGGGAAATTCTTGTTGGATGCTTCGATATCCAGGGAATTCTGGTTGTTTCCAGTATGCTCCTCCAGCGGAGAGTTGTTGTCCCGGACTTAGTTTATACAGGGGTGAATTAAAGAAGTTTAAGATAGGGACGGTTGGGTCTCCTCCGATTTCTGCGACAAATCCTCCTGCTTCTACAATAGAGCGTGGTTCTACTGCTAATTTTCCTTCATCTCGAAGTTTATCCCATGTCGCTTGGAGTTCACTCATCATTTCTTTGACTGGTACGTGTCCCATGCCCGGCGGTAAGTGTGAGTCGTGGAATCCAAAATTATCTGTAACATGAACGTGTCGTGCAACGCTTGCAATTTCTTTGGTTTGTTCAATAACCATTTTTTTTAGGTCATCTCCTTCATATCCTGCTTTTCGTAAGTTGTAAATGTGTCCAATATCCCATGTTGCGGAGATGAGTCGTTCTGCTACTTTTTCTGCTTCTTTTTGATCAAGTTTTCTTTCTTTGACAAGTTTTTCTTCAAATACTTTTCGTGCTTTTATGACTGCGTCTTTTAATTCTTTGGAGGTCGACATGGGTGTGTTTGGCCAGAAGTTTTCTATAGCAATAAAGGGGGATGCATCTTTATGTTTATCGTAGGATCTGAGCATGACTTCTGCAATTGTGTCTGCTGTTTTTTCTTTTGCAAATTCTGCTACTGGTCTCCAGATATCTGGAGCGGGCATTGCAGTAATGATACTAACATGTGCTCTTCGTTGATCGTTTTCTATATCCTCTGATTCTTTTTGAAAAGGTTCTAATCTTTTCTTTATTTCTTGTCGTTGTTCTTCAGAGGTTGCAGATTGGAATTGTTTCTGTAAAGGGGCTATTTTTTTATTTAAATCTTCTGCTCTTTGCTTAATTTCATCAAATTTGAATTCTTCTTTTATTCTTTCTTGTTCTTTTTTAAATTCTTCTGCTCTTTTTTTGAACTTCTCATCATGGGTTGTTTCCATTGCTTTTGTGAATTTACTAAACGTTTCATTCATCGAAGAATCAAGATGTTGTTCGATATTTCCTACATGATTGTTAAGAAGGTGT
>JBAZPJ010000063.1:0-7118 GCA_041648255.1 Candidatus Nanoarchaeia archaeon | reverse complement strand
CAATCCAAACACAGAAACAAACATTACTTTTACTTTTGGTAATACAACAATGATCAACAAAACCACTTACAATGTTACTCGCGAAAGAAACTTTACCTTTTCAAGCCTTAATACAAACTCCGTCTACTCTTACAATGTTACCATCACCGACAACGCAAGCATAGAAAACACAACAAGTACAACAAGATTTATCACTCTTGATACAACAAATCCAGCACCAACCCTCACCTCTTCACAAGGAACAAGCTTCGGAGAAGGAGGAACAACAACACTCACCTGTTCAGTTACAGACACTAATCCCAGCACACTCTCCCTTAAAGAAGGAACAACTACCCTCTGCAGCGCTTCAGGCACAACCACCAGCTGCACCACTGACATCACCCCCTCTCCAGGAACCCACACCTACACCTGCGAACCATTTGACAAAGCAAGCAACACCGCAACAACAACACTAACACTGGATATTAGTGCACGATCATCGAGCGGAGGCGGAAGCTCTGGCGGCGGGGGCGGCGGAAGCACTAGAACAATCGTCCCTAAAAGCGGAGATACTGAAGAAAAAGTTACCCTTGAAATTAAAACAGAAGACACACCCGTCACCACTGTTACACTGGAAGGAACAACAGAAGGAAGCTCCCTCTCTGAGGCAGATGTAGAAATCAAATCAAAAAGCAGTAATGAAATTACAAACAAACCAGACACACCCGTCTACAAATACTTCACCATAGAAAAGAAAAACTTCGAAAACAACGACCTCAAACAAGCAACCATCGAATTCCACGTTGAAGAAAACTGGATCAACCAACAAGATAAACAACCAGAAGACGTCGCACTCCTCCACCTCGAGGGAGAAAACTGGAAACAATACGACGCAGAACTTCTTAGATCTGAAAACGGAAACTATTATTATAAAAGCATTGTTCCAGGATTCAGCACCTTCGCAATCGCACTCAAAGAAGAACAAGAAATAACTCAAGAAGAACAAACAGCACCTTCAGTCGCAGAAGAACTCACCCAATCACCCCAAAAGAAAAAATGGACAATACCCGTTATTTTCCTCCTCGCACTTACCCTAGCAACAACAATTATCTACGTCATTAAACAGAATAAAACTAAATAATTCTTTTTTAAAATTCTGAATGTTATTTTAATAAATTCTCCCCTCAATTGAAACTTCTGGAACTTTAACCCCTCTTTGACTGATATATCTCTAAAACAGCCAAAAACTTTATAAATAACTCGCATCTCCTCGTCTTACCCCCTACTGAAAAAGGATCTAAGCCGCTGATTCTAGTGAGTCAAATCATTCCAGAAAAAACACAATGGCAAACATTAGAAGACCGAGGAAATCAAGCCTTCAGTTCTGGCCAAGAACCAGACCGAAGAAAGAAACACCAGTAATAAAATCCTGGCCTACAAGTAAACTAGTCCAACCACTAGGATTTGCAGGATACAAAGCAGGTATGACTCATATCACTCTCAAAGATAATCGACCAACCTCACCAACAAAAGGAGACTTCATCAGCTGGCCAGTCACCGTCGTTGAATGTCCCCCAATACGTATTCTTTCTTTACGAGTTCATGTTCAAGACTATAATGGTCCAAGAGTTGTAAAAGAAATTTTTAATCCTAAAGTTACTAAAGAATTAGCAAGAACACTAAAATTAACTAAGAAGAAAGACTTTGAAACACAGTTAAAAGAATTAGAAACCATGCTTCCTACTGTTTTAGATGTAAAATTAGAGGTTTATACTCAACCTTCCAAAACAGGTATTGGTAAAAAGAACCCGGAAATCTTCGAAATGGGACTAGGCGGAACAGACCTTAAACAAAAGATTGACTACTTTAAAAATAATCTAGATAAAGAATTACGCATCCAAGACTTCTTCAAAGCAGGAACCAGAATCGACGTCCACTCAGTCTCAAAAGGAAAAGGATTCCAAGGAACAGTCAAACGTTTCGGCGTTGCATTACGCAGTCACAAATCAGAAAAGAAACGAAGAGGAAACATCATGGGACCAGAACGACCAGGAAGAGTCCACTGGGGAATGCTCATGCCAGGAAGAATGGGATACAACTTACGCACAGAATACAATAAAACGTTAGTCTTAATCAGCGATAAACCAGAAAAAATCAATCCAAAAGGCGGCTTCATGCACTATGGATTAGTAAAAAATGATTATGTCTTAATTAAAGGATCAGTAGCAGGACCAGCAAAAAGACTTATTCGCATTCAAGAACCAATCCGAGGACAAAAACCTGTAGGAAACATTGAAGTAGTCTCAGTAAGTCAGGAAAGCAAACAATGAAAACAGATTTATATTCTCTCGCAGGAACAAAAGTCAAAAGTGTAGATTTACCTAGTCAATTTGAAACAGATTATGAACCAGTATTAATCAAACGAGCATCACTTGTTATTTTAAAACACCAAAAACCCTACGGAGCAATGTACCAAGCAGGATTAATCGGAGTCTCAGGAAAAATCTCAAGACGAAGAAGAAACTACAAAGGATCCTACGGACACGGAATTTCAAGAGTTCCACGAAAAACATTATGGAGAAGAGGAACACAATTCGGATGGATGGCAGCAGAAGCACCAGGAACAGTTAAAGGAAGAAGAGCACACCCACCCAAATCAGAAACTCTTTACGACTTAAAAATTAATAAAAAAGAACGCAGAAAAGCAATTCGAAGTGCATTAGGCGGCACCTACTTAACTCACAATTTATTATTAGTAGAATCAACACTAGAACATATTAAAAAAACAAAAGATCTCTTTGCAGCATTAGCAAAACTACCTCTAGCAAAGGAAATGGAACGATTACAGCCAACAAATGCATCTGGAAAAAGTGCAACACGCGGAAGAACACACAACACACCGCGAGGACCATTATTTATTGTTGCAGATAAATGTGCATTACAACACGCAGCACAAAACATTCCAGGAATCGAAATTTCAACTGTCAAAAATTTAAACGTCGAATTATTAACCAAAGGAATGAAACCAAGAATGAGCATCTGGACAGAAAGCGCAATGAAAAAATTAGCAACGGAGAAATTATTCCAATGAATCCAACAGCAGTCTTACAATATCCACTCAACACAGAAAAGGCAGTACGCTTAATGAACGCAGAAAATAAATTACTTTTTGTCATCGCAACAAAAGCAACAAAAGCAGACGTCAAAAAAGCATTTGAACTCTTATTCAAAACAAAAGTAACACGCGTAGGAACATACACCTCACCAGACGGAAAAAAAAGAGCATACATCACACTCGCTAAAGATGTTTCAGCAATCGATATCTTTACGAAAATGGGGATAGCATAAACCAATGGGAAAACGCATCATCTCACAACGCAGAGGACGAGGAACAAGAAGATTCGTCGCATTACCTTACAGTGCAGGAAATACAAGACATAAAAAAATAAACAGTGAATTACAATTCGGAACAGTCATGGCACTCTTACACAGCCCAGCACACTCAGCACCACTCATGAAAATCCAATATGAAGACGGGGAAGAAGTCTTACTCTGTGCAACAGAAGGCATCGCAGTCGGAGACATTATCGCAACAGGAAATACTGCAGAAGCAAAAGAAGGAAATTCTCTCGCACTCAAAGATATTCCAGAAGGAACAACCATCTACAACATCGAACAATCACCTGGAGACGGTGGAAGATTTGTTAAAGCAAGCGGAACAGCAGCACGATTATTATCCAAATTCGGAAATACTGTCTTAGTAAAATTACCTAGTAAAAAAGATAAACTCTTCAACGCAAACTGCAGAGCAACAATCGGAACTGTCGCAGGCGGCGGAAGATTAGAAAAACCAATGATGAAAGCAGGAAGAAACTGGCATGCAAAACGCGCAAGAGGAAAACTTTATCCAGTCACCTCAGCCGTAGCAATGAACGCAATGGAACATCCATTCGGATGCGGAAGAGGAAGACACATGGGTAAACCTTCAATCGCACCAAGAGACGCACCACCAGGAAGAAAAGTAGGACAAGTACGAGCAAGAAGAACAGGAAAGAAACGCTAATGACAACCGCAACAACAGCAACACCACCAAAGAAAGGAGAATACTTCAGAGGAAAAACTGTAGAAGAATTAAAAACATTATCTTTAGCAGAATTCGCAAAATTACTTCCCTCAAGATCACGCAGAACTTTAACAAGAGGATTTTCCAGCGAACAAAAAAAACTACTCATCATGTTACAACAAGCACGAGAAGGAAAATACAAAAAACCAGTTAAAACACACTGCAGAGACATGATCGTCTTACCCGACATGGTCGGATTACAACTTCAAATTCATACCGGAAAAGAATTCCAACCATTAACAATCACTTATGAAATGATTGGAAGATTCCTCGGAGAGTTTGCATTAACTCGTAAAAAAGTAGCACACTCAGCACCAGGTATTGGAGCAACAAAATCAAGCGGAGCACTCTCAGTGAAATAAAAATGGAAGAAGCAATCGCACACGGAAAAACATTACCCATCTCACCAAAAATGAGCATGGAACTCTGCAGAGCACTACGCGGAAAAAGCATCACCGCAGCAAAAAGATTACTCGAAGGCGTCCTCACCATGAAAAAACCATTAAAAATTATTAGATTTAAAAAAGATTTAGGACATAAAAAAGCAAGCGGACCAGCACGTTATCCGCTTAATGCCTCTAAATACATGCTAGAACTAGTAAACAGTCTCGCAGCAAACGCAGAAAATAAAGGACTCAATGTAGAAAAACTAACCATCACTACCGCATTCGCAAACTTTGGTCCACGCCAATGGCACCCCGGAAGACAACGAAGAACAAGAATGAAATCAGCTAACGTCTTCCTTGCAGCACAAGAAATGGAAATCAAAACAAAAACTGAAACTAAACCAAAGGTAAAAGCACAATGATAGAAAAACAAATCCTCGCACAGCGACTCAAAGAAAAACAAATAGAAGACTTCGTCTTTTCCTTCTTAGGAAGACTCAGCTGCAGCCACATTAAATTACAACGCACACCTTTAGGAGAGAAAATTAGTGTTTACACTTCACGACCAGGAATGATCGTAGGAAAACGAGGAGCAAATATCAAAAGTTTAACAACTCAACTAAAAACAAAATTCCACTTAGAAAATCCACAAATCGAAGTAGAAGAAATTCAAAATCCAGCATTAGACGCAGCATCAGTCGCTAGAAACTTAATGAGCGGATTCCAACGTTTTGGACCAAAACGATTCAAAGCAATGGCATACAAAGTCTTAGATGACTGTATGAAAGCAGGAGCTGCAGGAATTGAAGTAGTCATCGGCGGAAGAGGAGTCCCTGGAGAACGAGCAAAAAGCTGGAGATTTACCACAGGTTACTTAAAAAAATCTGGTGACATAGGATACAATCACATGGATATTTCCATCGAAGGATGCAACTTACAATCAGGAACAGTCGGAATCAAAGTAAAAATATTACACCCAGACGTAAAATTACCTGATAAAATTATACTTAAAGAAGAAAAAAAACATGAAACAACTCAACAAGCTCAAACAACTGAGCAACCAAGAAAGGAACAATAAACTCACAGAATTGCAACACGAATTAATGCAATCACGAGCACAAATTGCAACAGGAGCACCACCAAAAAGCCCTGGACGAGTAAAAGCAATTAGGAGAACAATCGCAGCGATTTACACACTTAACAAATTACCTGCAGAAGAAAAAAAAGTTGAAGAGAAAAAAGTGAAACAAACAAAGGAGCATAAGAAATGAGTGAAGTGTGTCCTACTTGCGGTTTGCCAAAAGACCTTTGCGTCTGCCAAACCATCGCACAAGCAGAACAACAAATCATCATCAAGGTCGTAAAAAGAAGATTCGGAAAAATGACAACAACAATCGAAGGCTTAGACGAAAAAACAATTGACCTCAAGGATCTAGCAAAAAAACTGAAAAACAAATTCGCTTGCGGCGGAACAACAAAAAAAGGCGTTATCGAACTCCAAGGAAATCACGCAGAAAAAATGAAAGAAGAACTAACCAAACTCGGATTCAACCAGGATCAAATCGTACAAAAATGAAAACACACCACGAACTCATCGGAAAAGAAATCGAAATCGTTGAAGCACACAACAAACAACTTGTCGGCATGCACGGCATTGTCATTGATGAAACAAAAAACATGATAGAACTAGAAAACGGAAAAAAAATAGCAAAAGAACACATCACACTCAACGTTAACAACTCAGTCATAAAAGGCTCAAGCCTCTTAGGAAGAGCAGAAGAACGCCTCAAGAAAGGGAGTCACCAATGAACACTAAAAACATCGGAATTGAAATTGAACATCCAGCAAAAACCTGCGAAGACAAACACTGCGCATTCCACGGAAAAATCACCTTACGCGGAAGACAATTCACTGGTCAAATCACCCGCCTGAACAGTCAACGAACAGCAGTCGTACAATGGGAACGCTTATTATACCTCCCGAAATACCAGCGTTACGAAAAAAGAAGAAGCAAACTCCAAGTCCATCACCCTGACTGCATCACCTTAACCATTGGAGATCACGTTCGATTCATCGAATGCAGACCAATCAGTAAAACAAAAAACTTTGTCATCATCGGAAAAACAACACAATGAAAGCACTCAAAGCACACATCACACGTGCATTCCAAAAAGGAAGCTACATTCCAACCTGCGACAACTCGGGAGCAAAAATGTTACGAGTCATTTCTTTTCGCGGTGGAAAAGGTGTTAAAAGAAGAAACATGAGTGGCGGGGTTGCGACATTCATCACCGCATCAGTTGCAGTTGGTTCACCAGACATGAGAAAAAAAGTAGTCTACGCAGTCATCGTCCGCCAGAAAAAAGAATACAGAAGAGCAGATGGGATGAGAATTAAATTTGAAGATAACGCAGCAGTTGTTGTCAAAGATGATAAAGGAAACCCAAAAGGAACCTTGATCAAAGGTCCACTTGCAAAAGAAGTTATCGGAAGATGGCCAGCAATTGCAAAACTAGCAAAGGGAGTCGCATAAGACCATGAAAGCACTATGGAGTAAACATTGGAAAGGGAGTAGCAAACCTAGAAAACAAAGAAAGTACCAATTAAACGCTCCGCTACACATCTTACGA
>JBAZPJ010000062.1:0-7178 GCA_041648255.1 Candidatus Nanoarchaeia archaeon | reverse complement strand
TCCTTCAGATGCTTCACTGTCCATAATAAATTATTTGTAGCCAAACTAATAATCGCACTAGAATCAAACACCAACGCTTTCATTTAAACAACTCCCGCGCCACTTTCAATCTCGCTTTCGCAGAACTCGTTGTTTCTTTCATATCAGCAATATACGTTGTACCAACATACTCCATCAATTCAAATTTAGAAATACCTAATAATTCAGCAGTCCTCCCAATAGAAATCCCATGCTCATGCAACCTTGAAGCCTTACTAATCTTCGCAGACTGCAATACATCAAGAATATACTTTCTAACCCTCTTTTCACTTGATTTTAAACTTTCAATAATCTTTTTGAATAAATTATCAAAATCTCTCAATCGATGCTCTTCTAAGGCTCGAACCATATTTTCTAATTCTTTTGTATATGTTGAGAAATGAAACGAACCAAAACGCTCATGCACATCCCGCCCATACAATTTAGCTAACGTAAAGATAAGAACAGAAATACCGATAGAATACTCATCCTGATGAATACTCGCATTATGAATCGTCATATTACTCAACGCCTTTAATGACTTAACATCTTCATTATTAATTGCTTTAATCGCATTCTTTAACACTTGCAGAATATCACCACGAATATGCTCTTCCATCTCTTCTTACTTTTAGAATTTTTCTTTAAATAGGTTTCTATCCTAAAAATCAGCCATCGTAAACTTATCCACTACCTTTGCTACATACCACAAACAAGATCTTGCCTCTGCAGACACATATTCAGAAGAACCAGCATATCCATACAGAAACACAATCCTTCGTTTAACCCTCTCAAAATCGAATCCCTGCATCGCCCGTTCTACAAGATAGATACTTGCAACATCAAAATTAATGTGCTGCAAATGCGCTTGTGCAATCTTATCCATCATCCTCTGACCCTCAATAAAACTACTTACACGCAGCCTTAACCCTTCAGAAAAAATTAAACCCGTTAAAGCGCTCGTTTCTCCCGCTCTTAATTCATCATCACAGACACGAACAAAGAACGGGAGCTCTTCCATACGTTATTACTATTAACCAACTTATAAAAAACTAACTAAGGGAAAAACCTTAACAAACATTTTCATTATATAAACAAGCTTTACTTCTTTAATTAAATAACTACGGAGAAAAGAATGGAAACAAAAACAATCGGAATCGGAATCATCCTCTTACTCATTACACTAACAGGATGCCAAATGAATAGCCCTGAAACACCACTTCAGAAAAAACAAGAAGGAGTTCCTCAAAACGTCTTACAAGACTATCAAGACGTCAAGAATGCTTTTGAAAACCAACTCGGCTCATCTTTACAAATGTGCAGGAAAGGACAAGAAAATATTTACGTAATCATTGGAAGCGGATCTTATCATGGACAAGCAAGCTATTACGACGCAGAAGGAAAATTACTTCACACCGATAGCGCAAGCGATGTAAGCGAACCAGAGACTAGTCTTGATTTGAAAACCTACGACTGTGTTACCTTACTTAGCGAAGACAGACCACTCCCACAAGAAGAATTCCAACTCTGCTCGAATCCAAACCCTATAACCGGCGAGAAAATGTGTTAATTGACCCTCTTCCACTAAACTCCTGCCTTTAATTTTTCTTTTTTTCCACTTCTTTTATATAGCCTCACTGTATCCACGCTTTATGCAACTTTATTTTCCGCACGAAGAGGTGAGACCAAGCCAAAAAGAGATGATGGATAAAATTGTAGAAGTGTTAGAACAAGGAAAGAACTTACTCGTCCATGCACCAACAGGATCAGGAAAAACAGCAACAGCATTAACATCCGCAGTAAGTTTTGCATTACAAGCAGATAAAAAATATTTCGTCTTCTTCATCACACCAAAACATACTCAGCACAAAATCGCAATAGACACATTACGCTTAATGAAAGAAAAACACAAACTCAATTTTGAAGTCTTAGATATTATCGGAAAGAAATGGCTCTGCGCACAACCAGGCGTATCAGAAATGAGCAGCAAAGATTTCGGAGAATACTGCGGAAAAATGATCAAAGAAGGAGGATGCAGCTATTATCATAACTTATGGAAAAATAATAATGTGACTGTCGAAGGAGCACAAGCATTACGAACATTACAAGGAACAACACTCCACGCAGAAGAATTAAAAGAACACACAAGTAATAAGCACTTGTGCCCATTTGAAATTGCAACACTCCATGGACAAAAAGCAAAAGTCATCATCGCAGACTATAATCATTTACTTTCTCCAACCGTACGAGACCACTTCTTTAAAAAAATAAATGCAGACTTAAGTCAATCCATTATTATCATTGACGAAGCACATAACTTACCCGACAAAAGCAGAGACGTCTTAAGCGCAGAACTCAACACGTTACTCTTAGAAGCAGCAATCAAAGAAGCAGGAGCAGCAGGATACAAAGACATGGGCGATGATATTGTCGCACTAAAAGAATTACTAGAAAAATTAGCAAAAGAAAAAACAGCAATTAACATGTACGAAGCAAAAATAAAAAAAGAAGAACTCATCGAACACTTAAACCAAACCATCAACTATGAAGAATTCATAGCCAACATGAACTTCATCGCAGACCAAATACGCGACCAAAAACAAACAAGCTGGTGCGGAAGCATCGCATCCTTCTTATTACAATGGATAGGACCAGACGAAGCATTTACTAGAATTTTAACAAAAGGATTTACAGAACGAGGAAAACCATTCATTAGCATTAGCTATAATTGTCTAGACCCCGCAGTCTTACTTAAACCCCTTGCAGAAGAAGCACACTCAATCATCGCCATGTCCGGAACATTAACTCCAACACAATTGTACAAAGATTTAGTCGGCTATGACGCAGACACAGCCGTCTATCCAAACCCCTTTCCAAAACATAATAAACTAAACATTATCATTCCAGATACAACAACCAAATTTACCTTACGAGATCAAAGCATGTATCTTAAAATTGCTCAGTACTGCGCACAAATTACAAATTCCGTTCCAGGAAATACAGCCATCTTTTTTCCAAGCTATCACTTGCGCGATGAAGTGTATAAACATTTCCAACCACTCTGTGAAAAAACTTGTTTTCAAGAAATGCAACGCATGTCCAAATTAGAAAAAGGAGATATGATTGAAAATTTTAAAACATATGCAAAAGTCGGAGCAGTTCTTTTAGGAGCAAGCAGCGGAAATTTTGGAGAAGGACTAGATATTAAAGATAATGTTCTAAAATGCGTCATTGTTGTTGGATTACCTCTTGCAAAACCAGATTTAGGAACTCAAGAATTAATTACTTATTATGACCGCAAATTTGGAAAAGGATGGGATTATGGCTATACCATGCCTGCATTAATCAAATGTTTTCAAAACGCAGGACGAGCAATACGATCCTCAACAGATAAAGGAGTGATTGTTTATTTAGATGAACGCTTCACCTGGGGCACTTACTTTCAAGCATTCCCAAAAGATGAACAATTACACGTAACAAAGGATGCTGTAGGTAAAATAAAAGAATTCTTTACTCAGAATTAATCGTGAAATCGGGGACCGGCAGTTAACTGTTTACAACCCTTTTGGCCAATAAACCCGTATTTGTTTTTAATTCTTGACTTTCACGATAATCCCTACTTACTTTTATTACAAGAATAATAATTAAGAGCAGTTGAAAAAAAGATAATTAGCCTCAGATTGGATTCTTTCACTTTAGCTTTCTTTTCATTCCCCTTTATTTGAAGGTTGCACCCCAATAAGAATGTTTAAATATAATCACTACTCGTCAATAGTATATGAAAAGCGGTCTTTTAGACAGAATCAATGATTCTTACAAACAGAGCAAACTCTATCCAAACGGCTGGCGAAGAACTATCGTAGGAACTGCACTCGCAGGCATTATTGGTCTAAGCGGAACATCAGGAGCAACAGGAGTTCTTTTTGGAAATGGAGAAACCTTTGGTCAAAAAGCAGTTGACGCAGCAGAAGGAGTAGTTAATCCAACTGTCCTTTGGGAATATAGATACGCTTATCAACATCGCCAAGAAATTCAAAAAAGTGCAAAAAAAATTGAAGCACTTCTTCCAGACATCGAACGAGTCGCTTCTTCTACAGAACAATCTAACCGCGCACTCCAAGCAACAGAAAAAGGATTACAAACTTTTGATAACACTGTCCGCTACGCAGAAAAGGTTACTAGAAATTCACAGCAAGCATTACACTCTCTCAAAGATGTTAGTGGAAGAGTAGAGAGAATGGGTTACCATCTTGCTCAAGCACGAGAGAACCTTTCTACCTTGCACCCAATTAACGCTGCGACTAACCTTCAAGAACTCTACTGGGAATATCAAAGCGCGAAAGAACCAATCGCAACAGCATACGAACAAACAACCACTGCCGCAAACAACGTTCTTCCCGATGCACAAAAAGCACGAACGAACCTAGAAACAACTGTTCGCAACATAAGAGAACTTCGCGACTCAACAAACCACATGCGCACTTACTTAGAACGAGCACAAGCAACCATTACTGAATTAAAACAAACAGAAGCTTACAAAGTCTATGAACGAGCACAAGATAACCTCGCACCAGATGAATTACCTGCTACTATTGGTACTGGAGGATTTGTCCAATTACTCGCACTCTACGGCGCATGGCAAGTACGAAGACATGCACTACGCGGACAATCAGGAATCATTGACAAATGGCTTAAACAACGCGCATTAAAAAAATGGTCAGTCTATTACATGCACCACCCAGAAGATATCGCCGGGAAAAAAGGATTGGAACTTTATCAAGCGTCAGAGGTAATAAAAGAAGATAACAAACAATCTAAATAAATCTTAAATAATTACTACGTTTACTCCTTTCTTTAACCCCTATAACCAAAATAACTTAGAGAGGATAGAATCATATAACTGTTTTGTGCGGTTTTAGGGCTCCGAATAATATGAACGCTCCGGCGCACAATACAAAGAGACCAATAAACCACCACCACCCATCCACTAATTAACACCCCATTTCTTGCCACTTATACGCCTTATAACCACAAAAAGGCTTTGCCCTAATATCTAATCTTGCACAAATATTCGACCTTTCTGCACAAAAATTAAAAGAAAAAATTAGTTCTTACCAGAAATAAGTGCAAGAACTATTGCCAAAACAATAAATCCTACTCCCCACCAGACATAGCCACCTGCAATCATGAAAGCAGCTACTAATACTGATACAGCAGAAGCAGAAAATCCACTTAAACTCCATCCTTTTTTATTCATTTCATCACACCTCCTTTTCTTTTTACAAAGAATACAGTAATTAGTTAGAAGAATTATATAAGGATAATGTCCCTTGATTTCCTGTGGAAGTATCTTCTAGAGTGTCATAATGCTTAAAAAGGTCATTAACCCATTTCCTCTCGAGCTATCAAAACTCACGTAAGTGGGGGATTTCTATAAGAATTTCCTCATTACGCCCTTTTTAAAAGAAAAGGAGGTTGAGAAGTTCAGGGTGTAATGAAAGACAGTTACATACAATAGTCCTTACTCCATAGAAAAGTTTAGGACAAAGGGAATGCCTCGGTAGCTTATTGGCTTAAGCAACGGACTGTTAATCCGTGTCGTGCAGACAAAGCGGGTTCGATTCCCGCCCGAGGCGATTACCCCCTTTGACAATGTAGTTAAGAATTGAGGAATATGAAGGTAAATAAAAGACCCTTTTTTAGACATAATGTAAAATGTGTTACAAATGTTATATAAAGATAGTGGTAGTAGTAGTAGTGGTATATCTATACTACCCATATACTACTTTTTGATTCGGAATAGTCGTGTTTCTCGATTATCTTCTTTGTTTGGAACTTCTTCAATGATACTAAGGGATTGTAATAGTTCTAAGGATTTCAAAGCAGTAACTCGTTGCGTTTTAGTTTGAAGAGCAACTTTTCGGATTGAGTGTGAACCCTCTTTTTCAAGCAATTCCTTGATTTCTAGTGTTATTTCGCTGAAAGATTTCCGACCACCCATCGTGTATACTGTTGTATACATATGCTTTTATACAACGTATGCATAATTGTACTCACAACACATGGGGAAGAAAGATCTTAACCAACCAACATATTCAGAAATAGAATTAAGCGTTTGGATAATGAGCCTTTTATTTTTAGGTCTAATATTAATTCTATTTACAGGATTCATTGCCTACAACTGGGGCGAGGATAATGGCTACAAAGAAGGAAAGACTATTGGAATTAAAGTAGGTGTTAAAGCTGGAATTGATGAAGGACTAAAAACAGGCTTTATCCAAGGAACCGATTTTGGAACAAAAAGTGGGAAAGTTACAGGTGGAAACGCTGTCATGAATTGCCTCAACGGATGCGACACAGGAACAGGAATACTAAACAACTGTTACAGCGCAGGATGCATCAACCAATGCATACAAAACATCAGATAAAACCTTAAAGTATAATTATAACAAAAAATCTGAGTTTATATAGCCCCTAATATAAGCTAGGATTTGACGAAATGATTATAAACTTCAAAATTATAGTTTAATTATGTTAGAAAAACTTTCTGATCCAACCCCCACGCAAGTTTTGGTAAAAGGAATGAAGTTGAATGATATACTTAATCCTTCATTTTTAGATGAATTAAAACAGCGTTTTGGAGAAGATTTTCCAGAAATCGCTTGCTCTACAATTATATTCCAAATGCTTCAAAAAGACGCTTTTAAAGTAGAGAATAACGTGGAAAAAAATATGATCGAATTCCAAGTTGCTCCAGTAGACTTTTTAAGATTCGAGCATCCGACTCGTCAGCACGAAAAAGAAGGCACTTTGGTTATAACTACCAATCGAAAAGGACATCTTGAAAGGATTTTGAAAAATGACCCTGCTCAGTGAAGATTTAACACAAATAGAAAAAAAGGAATGGTCCGATACACGTAATGTTACTTGGACTCAAACAGTAGTACATATTCCGAATGAAGAATTTGTAAAAGTTATTGAAGAGAAATTCCAAAAGAAAATTGAGAGCTTAGAAAAACAGATTCATAAATTAAACTATAATCAAGATTTAGAGTTGGAAGATGCATTAGCTTTAAATCTCTTAAGGGGGACTATTTCTAAAATAAAGTCAGAAGGTGTTAGAACAATTGATATTTTCGATCTCTATCAAGAAACAAAAC
>JBAZPJ010000061.1:0-7244 GCA_041648255.1 Candidatus Nanoarchaeia archaeon | reverse complement strand
ACTTGACTTAACAAAAAGGAAAGACATAAAAACAAAGATTAAACAAATTCTTTCATGCAAAGAGGACAATTACTTTCTCAACCCTTCACTATTATTTTTGCTTTAGTTGTTATCACCTTAACTTTATTCTTTGGCTATCGCGCAATTTCTGGATTACTTGGTGCAGGAGAAGATGTTTGTCTTGTTAAATTTCACAAAGATTTACAAAATAAAATTCAAGACATTTCCACACAACCACCTGGAAGCAACACCAAAATTTCTATTTCTACTTGTACTAGCATGAAAGGAGTCTGTTTCATTAATTTTGCAAAACCATTACAACCAGAAAAAATTCCTTACACAGACGTACGACAAACAGCACAAGCACTCGCTGATGTCGGAGCTAAAGATAATATTTTTATTGCAAGCAGTACAAACAAAATATTTGAACATACAACCATTGCAAAACTACAAGTCACTACTCCATTTTGTGATAGTACTCTTGATGGAAAACTAGATGCGCTTATTGAAAATAAAGGAAGATTTGTCGATGCAACTTCGAGTAAATAACTTACCACGGAACTACTATGAATAAAAAAGGAGAAGGAGAACAATTCAACTGGCTTTTCGTCTTAATCGCAGGAGCAATCATCTTAAGCTTTTTTGCAGTTTTTACCACTAAATATATCGACTTACAAGATAAAAAACTCAACGTTGGATTTGGAAGAACATTTGGAGAAAATATTCATTTACTTCAATCAATCAGCTTCCCCAGCCGTTATATTGATGACAGCCAAGTTGAAAAATTTGGAATACAAATACGCCTTGACTATACTTGTTTAGACGATACCTCTTACTTCAAAATAAATAATGACTATGAACAAGATATTCCAGAAATTGTTTATGCTCCAGCCACTCTTATCGGAGATAGATTTGACGAATGGACTAACCAATGGAAATATCCCTACTTTGCTGCAAACTTTATTTACCTAAGCGACCCAAAAAGAACCTTCTACATACTCTACGATTCTAGAACAAAAAAAGAAGCAGACGCCCTAGACATCCCCCAAATCTTTACCGTTATCAAACAAGATAAAAAAATTCCTATCGATGGAAGAAGCGGAACAAAAAAAGCAACCATCTTCTCCTTTGTTCCTTTTACACAAAAAGATTTTCAACAGTATGAGGTACTCTTCGATGAACACGCAGTTCTCTTTGCAGATACAAATAGAAAAATAATTACCTTTTATGATGGAAATAAACAAGAAGGAACAGCACCCTATACTAGTGATGCATTTCTGTATGGTGCACTCTTCTCACCAAGCTTAGAAACCTATCAATGCAATTTAAAAAAAGCACACACTCAACTCGAACAAGTCACTGCCATCTATAATAAAAAAGCGGTCTTACTCAGTTCCACCGCAGAATCATCCTGTTCTTACAACTCTATCCAACAAACACTAACCCGCTTTCAAAAAAACTATGAAAAAGACAAGACACTACCAGAAACATTAACAACCTTAAATGAAGACTTAGGAGGAAAAGAATGTCCAACCGTATTCTAAACAAAGGTCAATTAGCAGTGCAAGAAACTATTATTGCTGTCTTCGTTTTTGTTTTAATTCTAATTGTAGGAATGGCATTCTTCGTCCGCTACCAAGAACAAGGATTGAGACAAGACAATCAAGACTACCTTAAAGAAAAACATTCTTTACTCGTCACGACCCTTCCCAACAATCCCTCCTTTATCTACTCCAGCTACGAAGAAACAAAAACGTACTTAGATACTACCAAACTCACTGCTTACAGCATTCTTAATCAAGACTCATCTGCATATGGATACAAAAATATCACTGTTTACCAACTTTATCCTAAAGTAAGCAACACTCCCTGCACCGCAAAACAACAAACTTGCGGAAGATGGGATTTATACTTACACAAACCTGCACAAAATTCTCCTTCCATCAAAGCAGTCACCCCAGTCGCACTTTACAATCCAGTTACTAAACAACACTCAATGGGATTACTTGTTATCGAGGCATACAACCTATGAAAAAAGCACAAGTAGAAATGATTGGCATCGCATTACTCGTTGTTGTTATTTTAATTGGAGTCGTTTTTTATTTACGCTTCAGTTTAGAAGACGCATCTACTGCTCCAGCGAGCAACGTACGCGTCACTCAAGCATACCATCTTGTTAATGCCCTTGTACATCTCCCTCTTTGCGAAGAACAAACATTCACAGAAGCATTAGTCGCATGTGCAAACAGCGGAACATTCTGCAATCAAGAAGCATGCAGCTATCTTAAACGAGAATTGCCTCTTCTTGTTAATCCGATCTTGCATGAACGAATTGGAACAGAATACAGCTTTGAAGCAACAAGTAATGAAAAAGGCTTTATTTCGTTTGGAAAATGCAAAACTGGTGTAAACTCTCCTCCGTTTGTTATTAACGACAATGGCAGACGTTATGAGGTCTCTTTTAAGCTCTGTCCCTTAGATTTTTCTTCGAAATAGGCTAGTTTAACTTACAAACCTCAAACGCTTGTTTTTCCTTTAAATAATGAGTTACATTCTCTCTTTTCAAGTAACAACACCTACTGAAGCAATTATTTCCCCACCCCCTTTAAAATGGCTTTAAACCCGCATAAACAAGCGAATTGGCACTCACCTATCTTCTTGAGTATCTATATCTTTATAAATGGCCAAGCGGGTATCCTTCCAAAACATAAACACATGGAGGTGTTTACACTATGCAAGAACAATTTGCAAAGACATTAAGAAAAGTAGCAGCAGTCGGAACAGGTGTAGCAATGTTAGGAATGACCTTAACAGGCGCACTAGCACAGGATCATACCCTTGCAGATTTCCCTAAGCCATTTACAACAAACACCGTTGTTGTTGTTGGTAGCGCAGCAGATGCTGCAGACAACACAGCAGCAGCAGACATTACCTTCGCACTTGGAGCATCAAGCGCAAGTAACCCTAGCAGCACAACGCCAAGTAGCACAACGCCAGCCATGACTAAACTAGAATGGAACGGCGGTAAAATGGAAGACATTCCATTAAACAGATCCTTCATTGACGCAACAGACGGTTTCAGATCAAACCTCACTGATAACGATATTGACGGATTCAAAGACGACGTTGTAAGAATTGACATCGGTGATATTGATGACGACTACAACTTCCATGAAGAAGTTCGATTTACTGCTGGCGCACGTGTAGAAACAGGATTAACCTTTGACAGTAATAGAGATAAAGATTGGAAAGAAAGAATCTTCCTTCCTATGGCAACGAGTTCAGTAGGTTACTACTTTACGTTTGATGAAAGCCTTAAAGCAGGAAACTACGTCGCAAACGCAACACAAACCGACCCAATTGATATTACCTTCTTAGGTAAAAATTTACAATTAATTGGACTTGTACGAGACGCAGACTCTGTCACAATTAATGTAGGAGAAGAATTCAGACTTAACGCAGGTGACTGTGTTTCAGTAAGTGGCGTAAAAGTTTGCCTTAAAGGAACTTCTTCTACAAAAGCTGAAGTTGATATTGGCGGACAAGTAGAAGTTATCACCCAGGACAGCTCCAGAACACGAAAAGGTGTAGAAGTGCGTATAGAAGATGTCTTCGATGAAGAAGGAACAAGCCTAGACAGCGCAACTGTCTTTATTGGAAAAGACGCAAGAAAAACCTACAACGATGGACAAGAATTCATCGGTGAAGACGAAAACGATCCAATTTGGGTATGGGACTTAGCAGCATTAGATACTGCATCACCTTCTATTGGTGTTCTCTTAAATCTTAACCTCGATAACGCCAATGAAGACGACAACGCTATGGTAAAACATCCCTTATACGAAGGAGAATACCTCTGCCTACCTTGGAATTACGCGTGCATTATCTTTGAAAAAGTAGAACAAAAAGACGATGACTTCTTGAAATATACTCTTCAAGACGCAACCAAAGACTTGTACTTTAGCACAACAGATGCAGATTCAGGAAAGGCAGCAAACAGAACCGCAGCTAAAGTCCTCGAATTCAAAGCTCAAGGTGCAAATAACAACGGATTTGTCGCTGGTGGAACAGATACAGACACTGTTTACATCGCAACAGGAGAAGGGGGAGTAGCACTAGAACTCTATCGAAAACAACAAGATGGAAGCAAGGCTATTCGTTTTCACAACGACACGAATACGTCCCTACCCCTTGATAACTTGTTCCAAATTGACTTCAAGTCAACAAGTATGCAGGTTAGCGTTAGGTCCGCAACTAAGTTTGCAGCTGGTGCAGGTACAGACCAATTCAACATTTCTATTGCGGAGACAGCAGCCTCTAACTTTAGTATTTACGTTGAAGAAAGTGCAGCTGGTCAAATCACCTACCTTGGTCACTCTGACTCTGACACGACCCAAGGGAACGACCTACATTGGCAAAGAGTAGGCTCTGCAGCTGGAAGAGGATTCGTTGACATCTCTGGATACGAAGAGAATACAAGAGGAGCTTCAGGAGCTATCATTGAAGACCCAGACAGCAACGCACCTAGTGACAAATTTGTTATATCAGTTCCACCTGATGTCAATGACTTTAAAATAGACGTTAGAGTTGCACAACCAAAAGGTGTTGGTGGATCAACAAGCGTTGTTACTAAAGGAACACCAATCGATGGAGTAGCAAGCAAACTTGATACTGAAGTAATGGAAGGTTTAAGCAGCTGGAATGTTATTGCAGTTGGTGGACCAGCTATTAACCAAGTATCAGCAAAACTAAAAGGTATGGACTTCCCAGCATATGGCGCAGCATCCGGAATCAATCCAGGTGAAGCAGTCATTGAATTGATGAAGAACGGTAACAACTGGGCTATCATCGCAGCTGGTTACGAAAAAGAAAATACCCGAGCAGCTGGCCTTGTCTTAAAGAACTACAAAGACAATGCTGACAAATTAAAAGGCGCTAGTGTTGTTGTTAAAGGTGTAGAAGCTACCGGTATCACTGTAGCTTAAACCTTTATTTTTTCTTTTTTTTTCTTTTTTTTTAAACCACTTCTTCACAACTTATTTAAACAAGTCTTCTACTATTTTATTATGAAACAATGGAAATATACAAAAAATATTGAGAAACCACTTCAGGAAGAACCCTCTTTCTTTAAAAATAAAAAGAATGTTATTATTATCAGTCTCTTCATTATCGTCTTAATGGTAGGATCAGTCCTCACCCTCTTTGAAAGCTCAGATGAAAATAATCTCGACTATAATGGTCACTCTTTTCTTTTAACAGCTACTGGATGGGCAACTTCTATTGGTGGACAACAAGCAAGCTTTGAACAATCTCCCCAAGAATTAGAAAACATTCCAGTAGAACCATTTACCTTACCCTCTAAGATCTATTTAACATTTGATCCTAAGGATACAACTGAACAAGCCTATGAAATCCAACGCCTCAAAGCATTTCTGAGTATTACTGGCACAACCCTTACCCCTGCATGCACTACCTTAGAAGGATGCTCAGACATCCCTATTATTACTTGCAATCAAGATGAACCTGCACTCTACTTAAAATACGGAACTGAGAGCAGAATCTACAAAGACAATAATTGTATTGTCTTACAAACAGATGCAGACCCTACCCGCGTTGTGAACAGAGTTATTTACAAAGCATTAGGAATCATGCCATGAACAAAGAAAACATTATTGTTCTCATCATCTTTATTCTTTTAATCGGCGGAACAATCGGCGTTATTATTTATAGCAAACAACGAGATAGTAAAAAATTCTTTATCTATGAAGGAAAAAATGGAGAATACAGAATTGATATCTTTACTACCGGCAATCAAACGGACTATTATGTCTATGCAATTACAGAAGATCAAGTCTATCTCACCCCCTTAAGAAAAAAACCACAAGATGTAGAATCAATCCCTCTAGAAGACAATTTACTTACCCACCTTAATGCACGAGGAATTAGCAAGGTCTATCTCACTCAAGATTATGAAACCCCAAATAAAACTGGACAATTATCTTTCATCGCAATCCAAGACATCGGAAAAATCTTAGGAACAGCAACCTACGGCATTTACAAACTAGACGTCCAAGCAGCATTAACCACTACGAGTAATAGATCTCTTGAACTAGACATCCCTCAAATTACCTGTTTGAATGCAACAACGACTACGGGAGTAATTTATATCACACTTGGAAATGAAAATAGAGTTTATTCAAAAGATAGATGTGTTATCGTAGAAGGAACAAACGCAGATGGATTAATCTTAGCTGCAAATAAATTTGCTTATTATTTACTTGGTGTGTTCTAACGTTTGTAGTAACTTATTTAAGCACTCTCCCTCATTCAAAAATATGCTTTGGATTGCTCTTATTATTGGTTTTGCACTTGTCCTTTTAGAAAGAATCATTCCTGATCGTCATCTTCCCTCTATTAAAGGATGGTGGCTCCGTGTCATTAGTTTAAACCTCGTTCAGTTAGGCATTGTTTTTTTATCTGGTATTGTATGGAATACATGGTTTTTGGATTGGAGTATTTTTTCTTTAAAGTTCCTCCCTTCTTTTATTGCAGGCCTTATTTCGTATCTGGTTCTCACCTTTATTTTTTATTGGTGGCACAGAGTACGACATAGCTCTCCCTTTCTTTGGAGAATCTTTCACCAAGTCCACCATAGCCCTCAGAGAATCGAAACTCTTACCGCATTTTACAAACACCCTCTAGAAATGCTTGTCAACACTCTTCTTGTCGCATTTATTAATTACACTGTCTTTGGTCTTTCTATCGACGCTGCAGCATGGGTTCTTCTCCTCAGCGCATGCGGTGAATATTTCTATCACATGAACCTTCGAACACCCCACTGGATAGGATATATCATTCAACGACCAGAAATGCACTGCATCCACCACAAACGAAATCTCCATGACTACAACTATTCAGATCTCCCTCTTTGGGATATTCTCTTTGGAACCTATCAAAATCCTCGCTCTTTCAAAGGCTCCTGTGGTTTCGAAAAGGAAAAAGAAAATAAATTAGTCGAAATGTTAGAGTTTAAATCAGTAGATTGATTACTCTTTTTTTTAATTAAGTGATATAAAACTTATTCAATCACTTCCAACTTATCTTCTTTTAATCTCATTCCGAATTTATTTACCGTATATATTATTAATCTTTGATCAGACTCATCTATCACTCTCTTCAATTCTTCTTCGCATCCTTCTCTTCCAACCGCAATAGAAATATGCGGAGTATAATACTCTCCTTCA
>JBAZPJ010000060.1:0-7276 GCA_041648255.1 Candidatus Nanoarchaeia archaeon | reverse complement strand
AAAACGTATGTGGCAGGATCAAGAGTTGAGTATTCATACGTTTTCAAGTCATCAGCAGCCTCCGCTTTATCCGTTGTTCCTTTCAGTGGCTTATCTATTCAAAGATATGACGTTGGTGTATGCTTTTATGAAAATACTTAATATACTCTTGCTTACTTCAATTGTTTTTCCAATGTATTTGCTTGCTCGTGAGTTTCTGAATGAAAAGAGTTCATTATTTATTGTTGGAACAATCAGTTTTCTTCCTGCAATGTTTCTTCTTTCGTTTTATATTATGTCTGAAAACTTATTCTATCCGCTATTTGCATGGTGGGTGTTCTTTGTTTATAAGGGGTTCAAGAATAATGATCCTTTCTTCTTCATGTTGGGAGGATTGTTTTTAGGATTGTTATTTTTAACAAGAGCTATTGCTGTTGTGCTTATTCCAGTAGTTCTGCTGATGATGATAGCGAAAGTGAGAAAGATTAGATTTCAAAAAATAGGGAAGTATTATGCGATTGCATTAGCAGTAGTGCTGCCTTGGATAGTAAGGAATGCACTCTTATTTGGAGCAAATACTGCTGGTGTTGCGGGAAGGTATAGCAATGCAGGAAGTAAATTAGCTAATAGTGTGAGTGTACTTATTCTTCCATTTTTAAATTGGATTGTGTTGTATAGTGCGTATCTGATGCTTTCTTCAGGAATTTTATTCGGCGTGTATGCGCTTCTTTCTTATAAAAGCGAAAATAGGGATCTAAGATTATTAGGATGGATAGTTTTATTTTCTAGTGGATTGTTG
Organism: Candidatus Nanoarchaeia archaeon; assembly: GCA_041648255.1. Taxonomy (GTDB): domain Archaea; phylum Nanobdellota; class Nanobdellia; order SCGC-AAA011-G17; family GW2011-AR18; genus JAHFKM01. Next base: position 6,498 of record JBAZPJ010000060.1, on the reverse strand, counting down.
ATTCTTGTTTCTGCAAATCATTCTACATCGTTTAGGATTTTTTTTGAAAGTCCATTTTTCTTTTTTACAAGTCGACCGTTAGGAAGATATGTTGAAGCTGTTCTTCCATTTATTGTTTTAGTGGGATATGTTTGTTTTGAAAAAGTGCAAGTAAATGAGGTAATAAAGAAAGCGTTGCTAGCAACAAGTGGTTTGCTGCTTGTCGGAAGTCAGTTGACAATTGCACCGTTAGTTCCGTTTAATAACAGTTCTTTAACTTTACTTGGAGTTTCAAAATACCTTCTTGATATAATTGTTCACGGTTCATTCATAACAGATAAATTTGTTTTAAGTTCATTTATTACTTTGTTAGTAATATTAATCGCAATTCCCTGGGTGTTTGTTAAAAAAGTTAAATGGCAACCTTATTTATTATTAGCGTTTTTTCTCTTATCAACAATGGCTGGCTTTGCAGTCACTTATCAAGAGAGTAAGGCTTGGTATCAAACTGATCAAATGCAGGTAGGGTTAGAATTAAATAAGATAGATCCAGAAATTTCAAAGGTTGTGTTTGATGAACGTGATTGTGTAGATAAATTAGATCGAGAAGAGAAAGGAATTTGTGAGAACACAAAATTAGCAACAATTGCAGGGTTCTGGTTAAATGATAAAATAACGATTGGTGATGTGTATAAGGAAGAGGCAGATCTAGTGATTAGTAAAAGGGTGCTTCCGTTTGAAATGGTTAAGGTTTTAAATGGGGGGCTATTTGCGTATAGAAAATGAAGATCATTGTTACGATTCCAGCATATAACGAAGAGAAGAGTTTAGGGAAGGTTATTGAAGATATTAAGAAAGTGATGACTAAAGAGAAGTATAAGTATGAAGTTCTTGTGGTGAATGATGGTTCTCGCGATCGTACTGTTGAAGTTGCGAAGAGTGCTGGTGCGATTGTTGTTTCTCATCCGTATAATATGGGTCTTGCTGAGACGTTTAGAACTGAGATGAAAGTATGTTTGGAAAGAAAAGCGGATGTTATTGTTCATACTGATGCTGATGGTCAGTATTTAGCAGAGGATATTCCTAAACTGTTAGAGCCACTTAAAAGAGGAGATGCAGACATGGTGCTTGGTTCTCGGTTTAAAGGGAAGATAGAGTCTATGCCCGCGTTAAAGATGTGGGGAAATAAAGCCTTTTCAAGAGTTATTTCTAAGATTACAAAATTAAAGATTTCTGATGGACAGACTGGCTTTAGAGCGTTTACAAAAGAAGTTGCTGCAGCGCTTCCAGTAATTTCTACGCATACATATACACAGGAAACAATTATTCGCGCTGCGAGGCATAAGTTCAGGATTTGGGAAGTTCCAGTGTATTTCGCTAAAAGAGATGGAAAGTCTAGATTAATTTCAAATCCATTAGAATATGCATTTAGAGCATGGATTAACATTTTTAGAATTTATCGTGATCACGAACCATTAAGGTTCTTTGGATTGATCGGATTAGGGTTAGTAAGTATGGGTACAATCGTTGGATTGTTATTAATTTATAATTTTATTACTACAGGAAAAGTGGGCCATATTCCTTCCACGATTCTAAGCATGTTATTAATCGTAACAGGGCTGCAGATTATTTTATTCGGATTCTTAGCAGATATGAATAAGAAGTAAAATGAATGAAGAGAATCTTATTGCAAAATTAAGGAAGATCTGTGAAGGGTTAGATAAAGAGGAAGCTGAAAAAAGAGACTGGGCAGAACAGAGAGTATCTGAAATAGAACATGCTTACCATCAAAGATTAAGTCAAATTACGCGAGGAAGTCCTGGAAGCTCAAAAACGTATTTAAGATTAATAGAAGAAGCTGAAGGCAGATACTTTAGGGAAAAAGGAGATACGAATCTTTTTTATTTTGGATATAGCGCTGCATTACTCAGGATGCAAAAAGAATTGTTAGAAGCGTTTCCCGAGTTAAAAGAGAAAGAGTAATTATTTTTTAGTCACTGCGTTATACACTGCTAGTGTTTCTTTCATTTGTCGTTCAATAGTGAAATGGTCTGTTGCTCGTTCATGTCCGTTGTCACCCATTTCTTTTGCGAGTTTTGGATCTGAAAAGAGGGTAATGATTTTTTCTGCGATTGCTTCTGGATTTCGGGAGGGTACTAGGTATCCTACTTCAGGCGTAATAATTTCTCCTACACCACCTACGTTTGCTCCAATGACTGGTGTTCGTGAGGTCATTGCTTCCATGTAGACTTGTCCCATTGCTTCCATAATTGAAGGCATAACAAAGACGTTGGCTTCTTCGTAGTAAGGAAGTAATTGATCTTGAGGAACATGTTCTAAGTAGGTAACTTTACTTTGTAAGTAATGTTCTTTAATAAAGTTATTAATTTTTTGTTTGTATCTCCAAGGGCAGCTTCCGATAAAGGTGAATGTTGTTTCTGGATGTACTTTAAGGATTGCTGGGGCTGCTTGTAGGACAAAGATTGCTCCTTTTCGTTCTGCGTTCGGTCCGACAAAGAGTACTTTTTTGCTCGTGTATTTATTTTTTGCAGGAGTAAGGTCAAATTTATGGGTGTTAATGCCCCTTTGAACAACATGGATTTTTTCTGGAGGAATGTGAGCTACTTCTTTAATGAGATTTCCAACAAAGTAAGAGTTTGGAATGATTGCTGTGCAGTTTTTTAGTGCTTTCATATAGAATCGTTTCATGAAATTGTGATGTGCATATCTTAAAGGTAAATCTGTTGATTTGAATTCAAATTTCATCGGGTTTAGAGAAGATCCGATGATATAGTAGTCGTTGACTGAAAGAATGGTGGGTAAGTGTTTGTTCATATATTTAAAATCTAAGAATGCTGCATCTCGTTCATTTAAAGAATGGAATAAATCATAGTCGTTTAAATTTAAATTCTTCTTAATATAATTTTTTAATGCGAGTGCGAATAATGTTTTTTTATCTAAGAAACTCCTATTTGTTTTTGCCTGTCCCATAAATTTGTTAATTAATTGGATACCTGATACGTCTACGCGTTTGACTGTTGCTCCTTCTACGTTTTCCATTCCATCCTGACCGCTATGGTTCGGAGTAAGGATAGTAACGTGATGTCCAAGTTGGGTAAGTGCTTTAACAAGGACGAGTGCGTAGGTTCCTGTTCCTGCGAGTGGATAGGGTGGGAATTCAAAGTTTGCTAGGAGGATGTTGAGTTGTTTCATTAGTAGGCTTCAAAGAGGATTTGTTCTTTTTGAATTCCTAGTTGGGTAAGTAATGCTGCGACATCTTTGATCATGGGTTGTGGTCCATAAAGTAGGTAAACTCCTTCTAGAGAAGAAAGGTGTTTTTTTAATAATTCTAGAGTGATTCTTCCCTGATGTTTTTCTGGATGTGGTTCTTGAGTGAGCGCATGGACATGAAGTAATCCTTTTTTTGTCAAGTCTTCAAGTTCAGGTAAGTACGGAGTGTCAGCTAATATTTTTGTGCTGTAAAATAAGAGGATGGGTGTTTTTCCATAGTGAGTTCTAATAATACTCATGCAAGGTGCAATGCCGCTTCCTCCCCCGATAAGGATAATTCTTGAGAATGTTTCTGGCAAAACTATTTTTCCATATGGTCCTTCAAAGGTGTGTTCTTGTCCTTCTTTGAGGTGTTCATAAAACGTATGTCCTAAGGTGCTTGTGCTGTCTTTAATTAAAAGTTCTAACGCTTGTCCCGGTGCAGAAGCAATTGCGTAGTATCGTTTTTGATGAAGAATGTTTTTATCGGGAATATTAACATTAATAGCAATTGATTGTCCGGGTAAAAAGGAGAATGGTTCTGTCTGAAGTGTAACTATTTTTTGACTGGTTCCTTCTTGTTTTATGGAGGTGATTGTTGCTCTCATTGCTTTGTTGCCACCGTACAGACTGTTGGACTTATTGAAGAAGATTTTACCCATTTTGTTGCTTCAAACGTTAAATTTCCAAGCCATAATGCTGGTTTGATTAAATAGCGAAAGACAGATAATTTATGTCCATGTCGATGTAAGTAACCATCTGCTTTTTGAGTATAAATTTTTATTTCTGCGGGGAATAAAAAGAATCCTTCTTTGCTGGTTTGATTGAATCCGTATAATAAGGTGTTTAGTTCACTTGGTCGTACTGGTTCAAATGGTCCTGATCTTACGTAGAATCCTTCTAAGTGTTTTATTCCTAAGAGTATTGTGATTGCAAAATACATCACACCATACAGTGATCTTCTATTTTTTGTAAAAACAATTAATGTTCCATCTTTTTTTAAGACGCGATGTGCTTCTTTCATAATTTTTTGTTTGTCTGGGACTTTCTCTAAGGAGAAGGGAAGAATAACTGCATCAATGGAATTATCTTCAATTGCTTCAATTTTTTCTGTAAACGTAGTAAATGTAACATCTTTTGTTTTTGCTTTGACGAAGTCTGCTGCTTCTTGACTTAATTCGCAGTCAATTAAGTGGTGATCTTGGAAAACATGTTGGATCTGTTTTAAGACTGTTCCGTCGTATCCTAATAAAGTTAATACGTTTCCTTTTTTTGGTGCATGTTTTCTAAGGAGTTCTCTTATTTTTTTAATTTCTTCATGGTCATAAAATTCATAATCTACGCCCATTTTGTAGGCGCGTGAGACATATTTTTGGTGGTTTCTGATTTGATTCATGTTCCAGTCTTTTAAGAAAACGCTGCTGGGTAAGCGTTCTGTGCGATTGATAAATTTATTGTGGTGGAGAATATCTTCTACTTGTTTTTTTGCTGGAGCGGTTGGTGTTTCATCTGGCTTTCCTACAAGCATGAAACAGGTAACATCCCATGGATCCGGTATTTCTAAGATTTTTTTAATGAGCTTGCCGTCTCCAAATCCTGCCATGACGCAACTGCCATAGCCTAAGTCAAATGCTTTTAGTTGCATGTTTTGGCATGCTGCTGCTGTTGCTTGGATGTTGCTCCAGTGTTCTTTATTAAATTCCATGTCTACAGCTATCACGAACACACAAGGTGCTGCCGTAACATGTTCTTGTGCGCCTGCTTCTTTAACAAGTCGTCCGATAATGTCTTTGTTATCAACAACGACGATTTCCCATTGTTGTCGGTTGGAGGGTTTGGGAGCGCAGCTTCCTGCTTTGATAATCTCTTGTAAAATGCTATGTGGGACTGGTTCTTGTTTGTATTTTCGAACGCTTCTTCTTCCTTCAACGACAGTAGTGAAGTCCATCAAAAGCGACAAGAGGGAGGGTATTTATAGCTTTCTTAAGAGGGTTTCTTAGGTATTTTTATTAACTTTTCCCCATGATCAAGAGCATGGTTATTAATCAATTAGAAGCAATGAAAGGCTCGGTACAGGTTAAATTAGTTGAAGAGAGATTAAAGAAAAAGATAGAGCAGTTAGAAGTAAAAAATAATATTGGTGTGTTTGATTGTTTGAAGAAAGAGAGGCTTGCAGTGTTAGTGCATGATAGTGAGTTTCGTGATCCTCCGACAAGCTTAGTGATTAAAAAGAAAGAAGAGCTTATTTTTCCTTCATTGCCGTTTGAAGAGTTAAAAAAGGTAAATGCGATTTCATCTTCTCCTTCTAAAGAAGTACATCAGTTATTAGTTAAAGAATTAAAGTTAAAAGACCACCCTACTCATGCGACGATTCTTATTGGGTTTGATGATACGCTTCTTTAATCCAGCCTAAAGTCATAAAGAGTTGTCTTAAAAAGAATAATGCGGGGATAAGAATAAGTAAGGTGAACCAATTTAAATATAATTCTTTTCTTTTTTTAAATAATTTGCGATATTTGGAGGTAAAGGGATAAATAAAAATGGTAAAAGGCATGAGTAACTGTTTTAGGTCTTTTTCTAAGTGATATTTTGCTCGTCCGCGTCGAATATTCCACTGTAAGAATTGGGAGAAGGTTCTTGTTTTGTGATAAATAAAGACACTAGGATCGATAACGATGTTATGTCCTTTTTCTTTTAATCGTTTGCAGAGGTCAGTGTCCTCTCCACCATAGATCATTGTTTCGTTAAATCCATTAATTTCAGTTAATGCACTTTTTTTAAAGAAAGCGTTGCAGGTTGAGAGGGGATCTTTTTTTACATCAAGGCCCACTGCTCCGCCAGCAGGATATCCGAGACAAGCAATTGCTCTTCCAATGAGAGGTGCATCTGTAGGAGGGTAGGCATTTCCACCTAAGGCAGAAGCTTGATGTTTTTCTAAAGAATTAATTCCTTTGCTTAACCAATCTTGCGGTGGCATACAGTCTGCGTCAGTAAATGCAATGATGTCTCCAGAAGCTAATTTAATTCCTAAGTTTCGTTGAATGCCATAACCTTTTCGTTTTGATGTAATGACGTTAACATTGGGAAAGAGTGCTGCTCGTTGACTAGTGCTGTCGTGCGATGCGTCTATAATCAGAATATCATAATTGCCATAATCTTGAGAGGTTAATGCGCTCAGACAATCAGTAATATTCTGTTCTTCATTATAGGTGATGACAACGATTGATGCTTTGGTTAGTGCAGCCATGT
>JBAZPJ010000059.1:0-7278 GCA_041648255.1 Candidatus Nanoarchaeia archaeon | reverse complement strand
TGTCTATGCTCTTTCTGCAAATTTTACATATGAAGCAAATGCAGTGAAAGAAGCAATTGCTGCATTGAAGAAACACAATCCGGAAGCGATGATTGTTGTTGGAGGCTCAGATGCAAGTCCAAGAGAACGTCATGAGTTTTATTTTAGGGCAGGTGCAGATCATATTGGAATAGGCGATGCTGAAAAAAGTTTACCAAAGTTTTTAGAAAAAATTTCATCTGGAAAGGTTGAAAGAGATAAAGGTCGGCTCATCCCAGGAGAAGGCAAAGTAAGTGTTATTGATCTTGAAATTGTAGCAAGAATGAGGTATGATACAAGAAGGTTCACGGAGAGCGGAGGTGGACCCGTTTTAGATTCAGTAGCTAGAAAAGGGTTTGTAGCATATTTAGAAATGCAGAGGGGATGTAATCGGACCTGTGATTTTTGTTCTGCTGCAGAAACACCCTTTGATCATTTGAGTGTGGAAGAAGTAAAAAGACAGATGGATAATTTTGATTCCCAAGGAGCAGGATTGGTTATGTTTACTGATGATAATTTATTGATGAGAAGATCAGAAGAATTAAGAGAAATTTTTCAATATATGCAAGAAAAAAAGATGGCATGGGAGTTTCCGAATGGATTAGAATTCGGATTATTAAATATAGGGAATAGTAATCGAAGAAGAGATAATTTAGTTGAAGCGTTATTTTGGAATAATGGAGATAGAGATAATTATGCTGGAGCGCATCGAGTCTTAATTCCTGTAGAAGATTCATTGTTACGGCAAAGCTCCTTGCTTAAATTAAGGCATGGTGGACAAGCAGAGGTATTAGAAGAAGTAATTCAGAGGGGAGTGCCTTATATCAATTTAGGAATAATGATCGGTAGTGCTACTGAAACCAAACAAGAAAGAAAAAGATTAGAAGGATGGTTAGACAGATTCTCGCAATTCCAGAAAGGTCCAAGCCAAGTAAATTATAGTTTATTTTGTACAATGCCCCTACCTGGAACACAGCTCGGAAGAGACCTAGAGGCGCATGGAAAGATTAGATATGACATTAATAAGGATCCAGAGTTATGGAATGTGTTTACCTCAGTTATCGAAGGAGATAATTTTAGTCCTGAAGAAACCACAGCGTATAGAGGAGGATTATTGGAGAGATATGGAATGAATCAAAGAGATGGAAAAGTCGGTTCTGCTTAAAGAGTGCAAAAACTTAATAAGCTCTTATTCGATCTAAATGTCTATGAAAGATTTGATTTACAAATACACCTTACAAAATGCGATTAAGTATGAAGGAAAGGCGAATCCTGGTGCGATTATTGGAAAAATCTTGTCTGAAGACCCTTCGCTTAAAGAAAAGATGAAGGATGTTTCTAAAGAGGTTGCTTTGATAGTAAAAAAAGTAAATGCGATGTCCTTACGAGATCAACTTAAAGAATTACAAGAGATTGCTCCAGAATTACTCGAAGAAAAGAAAAAGGAAGAGGGTCCAAGATTAAAGCCGTTGCCAAATGCAGAAAAAGGAAAAGTAGTGATGAGAATGGCTCCGTCTCCGTCTGGTCCATTGCATGTTGGTCATGCGTATGTTGTGCAGATTACTGCAGCGTTATGTGAAGAGTATGATGGTAAGTTTATCCTTCGTTTAGAAGATACAAATCCAGAGAACTTGTATCCAAAAGCGTATGAAATGATTCCCGATGATGCGAATTGGTTAACTAATCAAAGAGTGGATGAAATTTTGATTCAATCAGAGAGGTTAGAAGAATATTATAAATATGCTCACGAATTATTAGAGATGGGATATGCATACATCTGTACGTGTAATGAAGATGTGTTTAGGGAGTTAAGTGGGAAAAAGGAAGAGTGCTCTTGTAGAAATTTAACTGCTGAAGAAAATTTAAAGCGATGGGAGCGAATGTTTTTGGATTTTAAACCAGGTGAAGCTGTTGTAAGAATTAAGACAAATATGCAAGATCCAAACCCTGCATTAAGGGATTGGCCTGCGTTAAGAATTAATGAGCATCCCCATCCAAGAAAGGGAACTGACTATCGCGTGTGGCCCTTAATGAATTTCTCTGTTGCGATTGATGATCATTTGACTGGTGTGACGCATAGTATTCGTGGAAAGGATCATATGGATAATGAGAAAAAGCAGTTGTATATTTACAAGTATTTCAAATGGAAAGCACCAACTGCAATGTATGTGGGAAGGATTAATTTTGAAGGGTTTGAATTAAGTACGACGCAGACAAGAAAGAAAATTGAGCATGGTGAGTATGAAGGATGGGATGATATTCGTTTACCCTTTCTTGCTGCGTTCAAAAGAAGGGGATATCAACCCGAGGCGTTTAGAGAGTTAGCGTTGAACATGGGGTTACACGAGGCAGATAAGACATTATCAGTAGAGGAGTTTTATAAATTATTAAATCATCAGAATAAACAGCTGATTGATCAGATTGCAAATAGGTACTTTATCATTATTGATCCTGTTGAGATTGAAATTGAAGATGCACCAGAGAAAGTGGTTCATTTAGAGTTACACCCGGATCATCCAGAACGCGGAAAGAGAATGTTTCAGACACATAAATTATTTTTCATTCAAAAAGAAGACTTCGATAATTTAGAAGATGGAAAAATTCATAGGTTGATGGAGTGTTGTAATTTTAAAAAGATGGGAAAAAGATTTATTGTTGTTCCTGGTGGTCATGAAGAGTTTAAAACAACGATGAATAAGGGAAGGATTTTGCATTATCTTCCTGTCTCAAAAGAATATGTGAATGTTGAAGTGTTAAGCCCAGAAAAAAAGATTTTGAAAGGGATTGGTGAGCCCTTACTTGAAAAGTTGGAGATTGGTTCACTTATCCAGGCAGAGAGAGTAGGTTTTATGAGGCTGGATAACATCAAGGATAATGTGTTAAAGTTCTGGTTTACGCACAGATAACTTAAGAACAGTAGGATTGTATCCCCATGAGTTTACAAATATTTTGTAATCAAAAACTATTTTAATAGGATTTAAACAGTAAGGATTTAATGGCTGACGAGAATACACGAAAGACACCTGCTCCGGTGAGTAGGGATGATATTTTGGGTCTTCTGTTGGGGCAGGGTAGATATCAGCATGTAAATGTTGAACGTAGAAGAGATGTTTGGAATAGGTGGAAAAAATTATTAAAAAAAGGTTATATTAATTTGAATGGTATTACTTTAAAGGATGTAGATTTGAGTGGTTTTAATTTATCTTCGGTATCCTTTGTTAATGCGAGTTTAACTGATAGTAAGTTTAACTTTTGTGATTTTTCTGGTGCAAATCTTTCCCAAGCTAAAATAAAAAGCGTGCAGTTCCGAGCAGCAAAATTTACTGATGTAAAGGGAAAGAAAGCGAGTTTTTCGCAGGTTGATCTGACTCAAGCAAAACTTGTAGGATGTACTTTTAAAGAGGCAGAATTTCAAGAAGCAACCCTTAATGATTGTCACATAAATGGCGTTAACTTTTCAGAAGCAAAATTTTTAAAAGTGAGTGGAAAAAGGATTCTTATTACTAATTGTGATTTTAATAATACGAACTGGGTAGATGTAAAATTCTATTCTTCAAATCTTCCTTCAAATAATTTTAAAGGTATGCGGTTTTGGGAAGGCAAGGGTCGTAAATGGGATTATTACGATTATTCTCAGTCCCCTGTTAGCGCTGCCTTTGAAGGGGTGGATTTCGCATCGAGTGATTTTGAAGGAGTTATCTTTTTTCATGTTAATTTAGAGGGAAGTAGCCTTAAGAATACTAACCTTAGAAGAGCTAGATTTGAAAGTTGTAACTTAAAAAATGTAAGCTTAGAAGGAGCAGATTTGCATACAGCCGGCTTTGAGAGAACAGAAGGATTAAAGAAAGAACAGCTAATGTCGGCAAAAAATTGGGATAAACTGGATACAAGAGAAATTCTTCAAAAGCTTTTAGGTAAAAAGGGCATTGAAGAATTAAACGGTGGAAAAGTTTCTCTAACCGGTGGAGAAAAAGGAAATGTTAGTCTAACAAAAAAACAAGATGGACAGGTTACTGTTGCGGAAGGGGAAGCTTCTGAACAAGAAGAAAGTTGGTTCTGGAGAACATGGAACAAGTGGTTCAAATAATTAAGTAACCAAGAGGCGATAATCTTTTAAACCACCCATTATTCCTACTCCTTATGAAAGGTGTTGATTTTATTGCTGAACTTCAAAGAAAACTTGCTATTCCTGACTTTGTTATCTCTAGCGCGAAAGTAGCTTATGAGAATGCGGTTACTAAAAAGTTAGATACCAAGCATAATATTTATGCATTGTCTTCTGCTGCAGTGTATATGTTTGCAAAGAGGTCCGGAGTGAATATTACACTTACCCAATTATCCCAGTATGGTCCTGCTACAAAAGAAGAGATTATGAATGCGCATGAAGAATTAAGGAAATTCTTTTAGAAATTTATTTAAACTCTTAATTACAAAAAGCAAGTATGTCCAAGGAGTGGTTAAAAAAATTCTTAGTAGCAATCGGAATTAGTGCCTCGCTGCAGGGCTGTGCTTCTTTTTCTGGAACAAATTTTGGAAAGGCTGTTGAGAAGAAAGGGGGAGAGCTTATTATTGATGCAAATCAGCGGATTGTACGTAAGGGAGAGATCGTTGATAGGTTTGAGTTACCACCATTTAAAGAAGTGAATAAGAAGGAGTATCTGCTTGTAAAGGTAATAACAACTTGTGAAGTAACAACTAAAGAGGGGAAGTTTAAAGAGACAACAATTCAAGGAGACGTGCCAAAGGGAATTTCTCAAAGGGTGCAAGTATTTGAAGTGAAGGAAGTAAGGGGCTGGGTAGATGGAAAAAGAGCTAAGCCGGTTACTGTTAAAGGCGTGTATATTCCAGTAGAGAGATAAGTCTAGGGCTCAGTAGAAAGTAGATTAAATACCCATTTGAGCGGAGTACCTTGTTTTACTAAAGAATTTCATTTTCCATCTAAAAAGAGTCTTGAAGACGTTTTCAAAGAAAGAATCAGTTCCACGAAACGTTTAACTTTCTACAGAGCCTAAGTCTAGAAAAGGCTTTTATACTTCTTATTTGAGAATGAGTTCATGGATGTTGATAAGAAGATAGAGATTATTAAGAGAAACACTGAAGAGATCTTAACTGAAGAAGATTTAGTAGTGCTTCTTAAGAGTGGGGAGAAATTAAAGCATTATATTGGATTTGAGATTTCAGGTAAACCTCATCTAGGTCATGGGTTAGTGTGTATGTCAAAGGTTAAAGATTTCGTAGATGCTGGGATTGACGTTTCAATTTTTTTAGCAGATTGGCATTCTTGGATCAATGATAAGTTAGGAGGGAACATAGAAGTTATACAAAACATAGGTGTTCCTTTCTTCAAAGAAGCACTAATCGCTGGATACAAATGTGTTGGAGGAAACGTTAAAGACTTAAAGTTTGTTTTAGGTAGTGACCTTTATCATAATAATGATAAATATTGGGAAACAGTAATTGATGTTAGTAAGAATACCACTCTTGGCAGAATAGAAAGATCTATAACTATCCTAGGAAGGAAGGAAGGAGAAGCTGTCGATTTCGCAAAGTTAATCTATCCAGCAATGCAGGTCGCTGATATCTTTATTCAAGGTGTAAATATAGCCCATGCTGGAAATGATCAAAGAAAAGCACAAGTAATTGCAAGAGAGGTCGCATTAAAATTAAAGAATCCACTAAGAAATAAAAAGAAAGAAATAATAAAACCGATAGCCATACATGGACCTCTTATACTCGGATTACAGAGTCCTCCAACGTGGCCAATTCCTAAAGAAAATTTGCAAGAATTGTGGGGGCAGATGAAAATGTCAAAGTCACTCCCTAATTCAGCTATATATATGACTGATTCTGAAGAAGAAATAAGAAAAAAGATATCTAGTGCTTTCTGTCCTGAAGGAGAAATAGAGTTTAATCCTTTGTTGGATTGGGCGAAACATATTGTTTTTGCAAGTAAAAAGCCAGTTCTGGAAGTAAAACGATCTGTAAAGTTTGGGGGGAATAAGACTTACAACGCTTATGAAGAATTAGAAAATGATTTTAAAAATAAAAAATTACATCCGATGGATTTTAAAGCGGCAATGGCGGAAAAGCTTATAGAGATATTAGGACCCGCAATTGAACATTTCAAACAGCCAAAAATAAAGAAATTAAAAGAGGAAATGGAAAAATTAATTATTACTAGATGATCTAATTATTAATATTAAAGTCTACAGGAACTCCGTTAGAGAAGTCTAATAGTTTTGGATGAGGGTAATTGCCTTTTACTAAGTGGTTTCCATTTATAAAAAATTCCCACATATCTTGTTTCCATCTCCTTTTTGAGATTAAATCTTCAGTCCATCGAGGTATGAAGGGTTGATAGTTATCTTTTAAAAGAGGATAACGTTTTTCCAAATTTTTAACTTCTATTCTTAATTTATGTTTTATGGCTAATTCCCTTATCTCTTTTTGAATTGGAAGACAATTTTTGTATTCCCCATAATCTTTTGAAGAAATCCTGTTTATTATTGCTATTAGTTCGTGAACTTTGTCAGGTCTTATGCTATTCTCCGCAGCTTTGATCATGAAACTTAAACTTTTTATTATATCTGATGCAGAAAAACCAGCAGATAAAGAAGATAAGGAGCTAGGAGCAAATCTCATCCCGTAACCAAAAAATTCATCGCTAGGATCTAACTTTTTGTATTCTTTGTTTTTATTTATCAAAGTGGTAGGAATTAACGGCAATTTTTTAATAAATTCATAATTAACTAGGGGATCCATTGCGAGGGAGATGTAGAAACCATTATTATCGGGCATATTATATGAACCGTCTCCATCCATTATACCTTGAAATAGAGCTTCTTTGTCAGAAAGATTCTTTATCAAAGGGGAAGGTAGGTTTTTATTATAGGAAGTAGTGGGTGTATCCTTATTTCTTTCTATGATTTTATGCATCTCTAAAAACTTTGCATATACTGGTGAAAAGCTTGATGCATTTGTTCTAAAACTCCACTTATTCGAGCTTTTTGAGAGAGTTACATAAGTAAGACTTCTAGATTTTTTATGAGTAAATATCCCCAAGTTATCCTGTATAAATTGAGGGAACCAATAACCCTGAAAAGGATTTGAACTTCCAGATTGCCAGACGAAGGATAATTTGACGCTCCCCAACCCTGAAGGGTCTCGCCTTCTGAGGCGAGCCTCCTCCGCCTGATGGCTGCGGAGTGGGGATTCCGATAAAATATTTTTCTTGGCATGATGAGCCTCTTGGTTTGTTAT
>JBAZPJ010000058.1:0-7342 GCA_041648255.1 Candidatus Nanoarchaeia archaeon | reverse complement strand
TTGCCCTTATTTTCTCAACCATGTCCTTCGCAGCCTTATTCGTAAAGGTGGTCATCATCACTTCTTCTGGAAGAATACCATGATTCTTAACGAGATTCACATACCGTTCAACAATCGTTGTTGTTTTACCTGTCCCAGCACTTGCAAGAATTAACAAATTTCCTTCTAAAATCTGCACTGCCTTCTTCTGCGCTTCATTTAACTCTTTCATTCTAAAGAGAAGGTTTCATCCTTTATTAAATTTCTTAACACTTAAATATCCCCCCACCCTTAAATAATTATGAGCTATTTCATTATCATTCGTGGACCTTTAGGAATAGGAAAAACTACTATTTCAGATAAACTGGCTAAGAGGTTAAAAGGCGTTCATATCTCAATGGATAAAATTTTAGAAGAGTACGGACTCGATAAGGTCTCCCAAAAAGAAGAAACTATTCCGTTAAGGAACTTTCTTAAGGCAAACAAATTAATCTTGCCTGTTGCGAAAGAACATCTGAAGAAAGGAACAATTGTTATCTTTGATGGCAATTTCCAACACAAAGAACAACTCGTTGGGCTTGTTGAAAAGATACACTATCCCCATTACGCTTTTAATTTAAAAGCTTCTGTAGAAACCTGCATCGCACGAGATAAAGGAAGAAAAAGAAGTTACGGGGAAGACGCAGCACGCTGGCTACACACTCTAGTTTCAAGATATGAATATGGAATTAACATCGATGTAGAAAAGAAAACGCCAGATAAAGCGGTAAAAGAAATTTTAGCCCATTTACCTCATCGTTGATATTCCCGCTTAACATATCTCTTCAAAGACTCTTCCCACTCAAAGAAAATCCTCTTACTTTCCAAATATCCAATTTCTTGTCTAATCCTATCACTTACTCTGTGGAACTCATCATTCATCGCAATCACATCTTTTGCTTCTAATAAATCAGGAATACTATACCTGGCAGAATACTCCACCATTGCTTTCTTAATCTTCGCTCTCAACAAGACATTTTCCCAAATCGCATCCCATGAACCAGCCCACTCTCGAATCTGACCACCAATCGCTTTTAGAATCATTGAATCACCATTGAGTAAATCATCTGAAGGAACAAGCGTATCAGTCTTACTGTCATACTTCATCAAATCAACAAACCCTCTTTCAGTTAATGGATCATTCTCCCATTCTTTTCTTACCTCGGTAATTTGAGTAACCCGCCTAAATCTATGCAACCCATCCGCAGAACGAATCGGATTTGCAACAACAATAATATCTGTTGCTTTGAAAGAAGTCTTGGGAACTCCTAAATCATTCACTACTCTATCAAACACACCATACGGACTATCACCATGAATCGTTCCAGCAACAACATTCGCTAACGCACCAACACGCATTGCTTCGTATAATGCTTTTGCTTCAGTATTATGCAGCATTATTCCTCCGAACCCACCAATAAAATTCTGGCATGGCTCTACTGAAAGATCATACACATATTCTCCCTCTCCTAAATTAACCTCTTTCACAGATTTAACCTCATCCAAAAAGAATCCCCCGTTAACAAATGTTTTAATTTTCTCAGAAGCCCATTCTGCCTCCTCAACCACCTTCTTGAGATATTCCATTCCACAAGAACTATTTCTCCTTAAATGCCTAAATTTTCGTTTCAACTTCACATTTTTTTCTAAAATTTCTTGATTGTAATTAACTGTATTTAATTTGCTATGAGAAACTCCCCTATTAATTAATTCTTTTTTATATTTTTTAAAACCAATTTTATTGATAAACAACTCAACATATCTTCTTTGCTTAAACTCAACAACATAACTTATGTGCTTACCGATTCCCGAAATCTCTTTCTCATAACAACGAGCAACTATGCCTAACTGCAAAAATAAATACATCAAATCATTTGCTAGACCTTTAGAAATCGTGCTACAGGCAATTCTGTTTCCTGAAGTTTCAATAGATGTTTGAGACCCATCCCCATCAAAATATCCCTTAAGATATTCACAAATTTTCTCTTCAGACAAACTAAAGATTAAGGGAGGTATCCTCTTTTCTAGACCAATTCGACCGCAGCCAATTTTTTTCATCAGCAAACCTAAAACTTTATTACTTATTTGAAGTTTAGTGGATACACCCAATCCTCGCGTTTCGCTAATTGAAGGACTAATACCAAACAAATTCTGTGAAAGCCAGACCATATCCTTTATAATTACTTCATCACCATTAGAGAAAAACACACCCCCACCCTCTTCTGTCCATCCTTCTGCAGCATAATATCCCAAAAATCTGCAGAACTCTTTACTTACTACTATTTCAGCGTTCAAAACCCCGCTTGTACCTTTTTTTATTTGCAGAGTATCATAATTAATCACATAATCCGCCTCTTGCGCCAACAACTTGTAATGAGCAATAGACAAATTGGTGTGTTGAATTCCTCTTCTTAAAAATTGATAGACATCATTACTGGTTTTACACAATTCGCTCGCTTTTTTATAGCCAATTTTTTTAATTATTTGCTTTAAATCTTCTTCATAATTTACCACCCTACACTCTTCTTCCAAAAGATCTAAAAGATTTATCGATTTTATTTCCTTTTCCGCTAAAGGAAGCTTTTCGGGAATTACTAATTTATCTCCTTCTTTTAAGAACTGACATTCCATTGGAACTATCTTAAAATCTTTACTCATGAATAGACTATGATCTGGAGTAACAGTAATCTTTCTGCCTGTACGCGTTGTGACTTCCAATAATCTTTTTCTTTTAGGGTGTTTTACAAATGAAATTAATTTCTTTAATTTAAATTTGAGATCAAAATCCATTGAGGGTACATACATCTCTGAAATATCTTTATCTTCTAAATCTTTAATCTGAACCCGCTTGATCATTCCCCTCTCTACAATCATTACTTCTTCATTTCCACGAATAGAACTCCTCACCTCCCCAATAATTAATGAAGAGTCACCCATACGTAATGCGGTTCTAATTCCCTCATCTGCAGTCATCTCACTTCCAGACTGAGCCAGAGCAGAACGCACTTTCATTGATTGAATATTATATCCTAATTCTCTTAACGCTTCCCCAGCGATCTCAAGCGTATCTTCAATTGTAATAATTCTGTATTTCCTCATAATTTCAACAAGCACCGCACCCAAAAGTGACGTTTTTCCGGAAGATCTCGTTCCCGCAACAAGCACACTTCTATTCCCATCAATAATGAATGACATTAATCCCGCAGCAAGATCATTAATCATCCCATTCTTCATAAATAATGGTAACGTCCATGGCTTGTCTCTATGCCTCCTAATTGAAAATGCTAAACCCGTCGGATTAAGAGGTTTTGAAACTACTGCAACTCTCGCACGTGCACCAGGAATCAACAATTCAGTATCGAGAACAGGATTTGCTTCATCAAGCGGACGAGCAGAAATCAATCTAAATTTTGTTGCCCACGATTCTACATCATCAGGAGCAGGAACAATATTAGTAAAACACTCATCAAACTTTTCATGTATCACAAACATTGGGCTAGCACCAGCCGGACTATTAATCGAAATATCCTGAACTTGGGGATCGGACAATAATGTTTCAATTAATCCAAACCCAACCGTATACCTGACAAGAATCCTTGCCATCTCCTCAATCTCTTGATACGTTAATTCAATCTTCTTATTATCCGCTAACTCGGTAAGTAAATCTCTTCCAATATTAAAAAACGTTTCACGCATCTTTTCTGGCTCAACAAACTCTTCCGCCTTAGGCTGATGCTCAGATAATACTTTTCTTGCAGCATCAATCAACTCGTACTTTTCTTCAGAAATCTGAAACTCTGGGGGAATCACATGATACAACTGCTTTACTGTCTCTTTCACATTAAAAATCTGCACAAACGAATTCTTTTCTAATTGATACGCATCCACTTCTTCCGCATCAAGAGGCGGAGTAGCAGCAACTCGTGTCGCCATAAAATCAGGAGTAATCACTGGTCTGAAAATAACTCTGTAGACGTCTCTAGAACCAACTACATACCCTGCAAGATACGGTTGCGCAAAACTAATCACCTTTGTTTTTGCTAACAGATCATGTAACTCTTGTAATACCGCAATATAGGGTTTTAATACTAATTTTTCTTGTTCACTTGCTCGGTCTAAATTAATTTTCTCTTCTCTTAAAAATCTTTTAACCTCCACAAACGCACCAATCGGATCAGTGCGCAATAAATTCAATAATAAATATTGTAAATTCTTTAACCTAAACGACGCATCCTGAACAGGACCATACTCCTCCAACGCTGCCAACGTTAACAATCTCTTTTGTTTTAAAAAATGATTATAAATCTGCGCAACTTCAACAAGCATCTGCGTTTGATTGTACGAATACTCATACTTCTTCTTCTGATGAAAAATCATTCTTGAAGCAGGATTACTGGATAACTTCTCAATAACCCTCGACATCACCACAACATCCTCTTCTAAAGACGGAACAGAAGGATATTCCTCATAATTCAGATGCATCACATCTTCCGCACCCTCACGCACCATCTCGTGCTCACCAGTTTTCAACTTTTTTTTAAATAAGATCATGTCACCACTTCCGCATCCTCGCAGAACCCTTATTACACACCAAAACACAAGTTAAAGAAGTTTTCGAAAACAACATGGAAGCACAACAACAAGGATTTCAAGATTTTCTCATAGATACCAGCGGAAAAGTACGCAGTTTAGAAGGAAGATACAACCTGTTACGAGACCGAGTTCTTTTAATTAACAACAATATGGTCGGAGAATATAAAAAAGTCCTAGCAGAAATGAAACTCATGAACGACGAACTCAAAGAAGTTAAAAAAGAAGTATTCAACACTAAAGAAACAATGAAACATTTAATCTCAGAATTAGAACGAACAGCACGAAAAGAAGACTTTAAACTCTTAGAAAAATATATTAACCTCTGGAACCCCATGCACTTTGTCTCAGAAGCAGATGTTCTTAAAATTGTAGAACAAGCACTACGGGATCAAAAAAAGAGTTGAACGAATGCCCGCTAAAGAATACGCAGAAATCAAAGCCGGAGTCTCAGGCTTAATCGGAGATGCGCCAGAAGCACCTGACGCTCCAGACGGAGAATTTACAGTAGAGCCAAGAGAAGGAGCAGTTGAAGGCATTACAGATGATACACCACCACAAGACGCAACACCAGCTTATGGAAATCAAACACCTTCTAATCAACCAACCTATTACGCTCCAGCACAAGTCGACAGCGAACGCATCCATGAAGTTGCAGAAGCAATCGTTAACGAACGCTGGGAAGAATTCTTAGCTAAAGTCGGTGATATTTCAATATGGAAAGAACGAACCGAAACAAACATCATCTCTATCAAACAAGAAATCGTCCGCATTAACCAGCGCTTTGACAACTTACAAAACGCAATTTTAGGAAAAATCCATGATTACGACCAAGGCATGAAAGATGTTCATACTGAAATGAAAGCCCTAGAAAAAGTCTTTGAAAAGATCCTAGAACCATTAGTAAGCAATATTAAAGAACTAGGAAGAATAACTCAAGACTTAAAACAAGGAAAAAAATAACTTCTTTTTTTAATTAACCATCTTTTAACTTTCTTGTTAAAAAACTCACTGTCGAAGCAGCAATAATCAACGTAAACAACGCTCCAAGCAATCTCGGATGGGTTAATGTTTTCAACGTTTCAGTCTGAGGATTATTCCCAGCAGCAACCGTCCCATCTAAAGAGACAGACGTACCGTCACCACCACTTCCCCCGCTATACGGCGTTAACGTTGTCTCAAAAACAATAGTAATACCGACTAAGACAATAACTAAGATAACAACAAAGACTGTTGTCTCACCAAACAAATCCCAAATATCCTTATCCTTTACTCCAAAGAATCCAAATATAACAAAGATCAATAACAACAAGACAAAGATAAACACGATCCACGGAATAACAACACTCACTAAACTCGTTAACTTCCCTGCGAAAATAGAAATAGCCGCAACAGAAAACGCAGCAGCAACATTCAGTAACTTCTGTCCTTTTCCTAAAATCTCACTCTTCTCTAATAACGCTAAAAGGATTGTGAAAATAAAAATAAATACAAAAATAGGAAGAAAGAAACTTAAAATTCCAACATCAAGCAAACTCGGCGTAGCCATTATTTATCTCTCAACCCCGCATCAAAACTTTTTAGGAACTTCATAACGCCACCATCACCCTCTTTTTTGCTGCTGAATAACCAGACAATAAGAATAACAAATCCAACCACCAGCCCAATACCAATAAGGAAATCACGATCATAATCCGCTAAGTAACTCGACCAATTCGGATTAAACGCTAATACTAACGCACCAATCGCAATAACACACGCAACCCCTAACCAAGCACCAGTCAATCCTTTAAACTCCTTCCCTGCAATTGTAGCAACAAGTAAAAGACCTGCTAACGCAACCACAAGATATAACGAAACCTGAGGAAGAAAATTATTAATCGTAGCAACAACTGTCTGCTGAGCAACGAGCAACAATCCAATCACTAAGGAAACAACCATATTCACATTTGATTTATCCTTACCAAAAATCGCTGTCTTCTCTAACGCAGCAAACACAATCGCAAATACTAACAAAAACGGAAGAACTACATCATACGCTCCTACTTGCTGTAAATAGGTAATATATTCTCTAAAATTTAAGCTTGTTTGAAATAACATCCTCTTTTTTAATTACTCCCTCCAGGTTTACCAGGTTTAGTGATAGCATACACAGCGATGAGGACAATTATAAGCATTACGAATGCACCAACAACAGTCCCGCTATAATTTGCTATAAGATACTCCCAAAAAAAGTCTAACCACGATTTATTTCCGCTATAATTAATCGCATCAGCGAAAAAGAGAACAATAAATGCAAGAATCGTAATCATAAATCCTACTCTCCATCCCTTAAATTCAGCACTTCCAAAGTCAAATGCTCCTTCCTTGTAAAACATACCAATCAGCAATAAGAAAGAAACAAAGGAAACCAATAATAACACCACATTTGGTAACGCAGTATTAATCGCAGTAACAACCTTATTTGTCGCAACAACAAGCATCGCAACAACAAAAGAAACAGTTGAATTCAACGCATGCTTCGGAAATTCATTACCCTTAGCATCTTTATCAAATCCTAAAATTCTCGTCTTCTCTAACAGCGCATACATAATCGCAAACACTAACAAAAAAGGCAAGACAACATCAAACAATCCAAAATCACGAAAGAAAATAATTGCATTCTGCAATGTAGAGGCCATAACCTATCCTTCAAAAAAGAAGTATATAAGGATTGCGATTAAATGTAACTGTT
>JBAZPJ010000057.1:0-7343 GCA_041648255.1 Candidatus Nanoarchaeia archaeon | reverse complement strand
ATGAAGAGAATAAAGAATTAACAATTGATACGAATAATATTAAGTTAGAGAAGAAAGTGGGTGCGGGTATTGAAGATTCAGAGTTAATTCAAGGAATTATTTTAGATAAGGAGAAGGTGCATCCTGCAATGCCAAGAAGAATTGAAAATCCGAAGATTGCATTACTAGATATTGCTGTTGAAATTAAAAATACAGAAACTGATGCGAAGATTCAGATTACAGATCCGATGCAGTTACAAGCGTTCTTAGATATGGAAGATAAGATGCTAAAGAATATGGTTGAAAAAATCATTAATTCTAATGCAAACGTTGTCTTCTGTCAAAAAGGAATTGATGACGTTGCTCAACATTATCTTGCAAAGAAGGGAATTTATGCTGCAAGAAGAGTAAAGAAATCAGATATGGAAAGATTAGCAAGAGCGACGGGTGCTTCTATTATTAGTAATCTTGATGATTTAAATGGAAAAGATCTTGGAACGGCTGGTCTTGTTGAAGAAAGAAAGATTGGTGATGAAGAGATGACCTATGTTACTGGATGTAAGAAAGCAAAGGCAGTGACACTTCTTATTCGCGGCGGTACTGAGCATGTTGTTGATGAAGTTGAACGTGCAATTAAAGATGCGATTGGCGATATTAGCGCTGCATTAAAAGTAGGAAAAGTTGTTGCTGGTGCTGGTGCTTCTGAAGTGGAAGTTGCTCGTCAGTTGAGAAAGTTTGCTAATTCATTATCTGGAAGAGAACAGTTGGCAGTGTTAGCGTTTGCTGATGCGTTGGAAGTAATTCCAATTACGTTAGCTGAGAATGCTGGTCTTGATCCGATAGATATGTTAACTGAAGTGAAAGCTGCTCACGATAAAGGGCAGAAGTGGGCTGGTCTTGATGTCTTTACTGGTAAGATTAGTGACGCGTGGAAGAGAGGCGTTATTGAGCCATTAAAGATTAAGACGCAGGCAATTAAGTCTGCTTCTGAAGTTGCAGAGTTGATTTTAAGAATTGATGATGTCTTGGCTGCATCTGGAAAATCAAGTCAAGCTCCTTCTATGCCTCATGGAATGCATGGTATGGAAGGAATGGGTATGTAAGTGCAATGGATGAGAACAGAAAAATTAACGGAAGGAGTTACTTACCTTTACCTCGTCTCTATAGAGACTGTGTAGCAGAGACCCTGACTGAGAAAATAGGGTTGTTGGAAGCAATGTTAGATGGATTAAGTCCGAAAGTGATTATTTTTCCTTCAGGGAATAGAGCAACGTATTTAACTACATTAGAAAACCTGTATACTCGTGCGTATGTTAGAACAACACCAACGTTAGTTGAATTTGAACATGAAAGAAACGGATATGATTAAAGTTTTTTAATAATTATTCCTTCTTTTGTATCATCAGTTGTATATCCTAAATCTTTAATTTCGTCTCGTAATCTGTCTGCTTCTTTCCAATTTTTGGTTGTTCTCGCTTGTTCTCGTTTGTCAACTAATTCTTTTACTTCTCTTGGAATAGCTTCTTTTTCTTCTAAGATGCCAAAAACAGTATCTATTTTTTTAAAAGTTGTTAAAACTGTTTGTGCATTTTTCTCAGATAACTTCCCTTGTCCTAAGAGCGAGTTTATTTCTCTAATAAATTCAAAAATAATTGTTAAGGATTTTCCGCTTTCAAAGTCATCATCCATTGCTGTTTCAAAATCTTTTTCTAATTTCTTAATCAAACTGCTTATTTTTTTATTTTCTTCGCCGGTTGAATGATGTTCTAAACTTCGAACGAAGTCATGAATCCTTTGTAAGCTATGTTTTGCTTGTTCTAAGGATTGTTCTGTAAAATCTAATGGTTTTCTGTAGTGTGCAGAAAGAAAAAAGAATCTAATTGTTTGTTTAGTATAATTTTTTAAAAGTTCATGAGCAATGGTAAAATTTCCTTTAGATTTGCCCATTCGTTCTTTGTTAATTTGGAGAAAGCCTGCATGAAGCCAGTATTTAACAAAGGGTTTTTTCCCCGAGATTGCTTCCATCTGCGCAATTTCTGCTTCGTGATGAGGTAAGATGAGATCTATTGCACCACCATGAATATCGTATTGTTGTCCGAGTTCTTTTTCGGTGATGGCTGTATCTTCTAAATGCCAGCCCGGTCTTCCAGAATTTAATTCGCTTTTCCAAACTGGTTCTCCTGGTTTTGAGAATTTCCATAAACAAAAGTCTCCTTTATTTTTCTTTTCGGTATTTTCATCTATTCTCGACTGTGCGTCTTCTCCTTCTGTTGAAATTCTTTTTGCAAGTTTTCCATAGTCTAAAAATTTACTTAAGTCATAATAGTAGCCATCCGATATTTTGTAAGCGAATCCTTTTTTAATAAGGCGTTGCACTTGTGAAATAATTTCTGGAATATAATCCGTGGCGCGTGGATAGTTATCTACTGCGCTAATGCCCAAGTTTTTAGCATCTTCTAAAAAAAGTTTTGTGTATTTGTTAGAAATTTCTTTCCAGGTTGTTTTTTCTTCTTCTGCTTTTCTGATAATTTTATCGTCAATGTCGGTAACATTTTGAATGTAGGTAAGGTTGTATCCTTTGTAGCGTAAGTATTTTGCTATGGCGTCAAATTGAACAAACGTTTTAGCATTACCTGCGTGAATGTAAGAGTAAACTGTGGGACCGCAAACAAACATTTTTACTTTTTTATCATTGAACGGTTTGAAGATTTCTTTTTTTCTTGTTAAGGTATTATAGATTTTTAAAGTCATAAAGAAATGGTCTTGTTTGTTTTTTTAAACTTATCTTTTCTTCTTTTTGTTCTTTCTGCTTCTTCTTTTAGCTAATGCAAGTTTAATTAATTTTTTTACTTTAGAAAGTTTACTTTTCTTGCTTGGTGTTCTTCCCAAATACTTGTGAAGAATCTTCCTGCTACCCTTCCTCTTTTTTATTGCTTTTTTCATATTGATCTGGACTCGGTGAAGGGAGTGCCTTAAACAGGTTTCGATGTCGTTCTTAACCTATCAATCTGTTTTAAAGGTTATCTTCTTCGCTCCATAATTATCGCTTAACAAATGCCAGGTATCGGATGATGAGTTATAGTCCAGTCATCATCTTTATGGTTGAACATTTGACAGAGGCGTTTATGGTAACACTCTTTCCAGAGCAACCGAACTGTCCTTTGGGTGTAATTTTAGTTTACTGGTATTAATATTTAGTGCTATCATTGCTGAAGGGTAAAAAAAGTAGAATGTGCTGAGTAATGATTGAAACTTGATTATTGTATTACAATAATTCTTATTAAAGAAGTGTTGATAAAAACTGAATGGTAAAAATCGGTATTATTGGTGGCTCGGGTCTTGACGACCCACAGTTAATTCAAGATTATAAAGAAAAGGATGTTGATACACCCTATGGAAAACCTTCTTCTCCGTTAACGTGCGGAAAGATCCATGGAGTGGAAGTGGTTATTCTTGCTCGTCATGGAAAGCATCATAGTATTATGCCTTCTAAAGTGAATTTTAAAGCAAATATTTGGGCGTTATATCAAGAGGGATGTACGCATATTCTTGCAACAACGGCTGTTGGTTCATTAAAAGAGGAGATTAAACCAGGAAATCTAGTGTTTCCAAGTCAGTTGATTGATTTTACAAGGTTGAGAGAATTAACGTTTTTTACAGATAAGGTTGTGCATACGCCGATGGCTGATCCATTTGATGAAAAGTTAAGGAAAACACTAATTAAGTGCGCTGAAGAATTAAGTCTTAATTATAATAAGAATGTAACATTGATTACGATTGAAGGTCCCAGGTTTTCTACGAAAGCAGAGAGTAAGATGTTTAGATTGTGGGGTGCGGATATTATTAACATGTCTTCGTGTCCTGAAACTGCGTTGGCGAACGAGTTAGCAATTCCGTATCAGGCGATTGCGATGGCTACAGATTATGATTGTATATTTGATGATCGTCCTTCTGTAACGTTTGAAGAGATTCTTGAGACGATGAGTAAGAATGCAGAAAAGGTAAAGCAGTTGCTTGTTCTTGCAATTAAGAAATTAAAATCAAGTGGAACAGAGGCGAATGAGGAGATGTTAAAAGAAAAGATTAGAACAATTCCGGATTTTCCAAAAGCAGGTATTATGTTTCGTGATGTCACAACATTACTAAAAGATCCGGAAGGGTTTAATTTAGTCGTGGAATTATTAATGGATCGGTATAAGGCGGGAAGGATTGATAAGATTGTGGGGATTGAATCAAGAGGGTTTATTATTGGTGGAGCGTTAGCGCATCGATTGAATGTTGGGTTTGTTCCTGCGAGAAAGAAAGGAAAATTGCCGCATAAAACGATTAAAGCGGAGTATGAACTAGAATACGGAAAAGATGTGTTAGAAATTCATGAGGATGCGATTGTTGCTGGAGAACGAGTATTAATTGTTGACGATCTTGTTGCGACAGCGGGAACTTGTTTAGCAGCAACAACATTAGTGGAGCAGTGTGGTGGAAAAGTGGTTGAATGCTGTTTTATTATCGAGTTACCCGCGTTAAAGGGAAGAAAAAGGTTAGAAGAGAAAGGATATAGCGTATTTTCTTTAGTGAAGTTTGAAGGCGAATAGATTTATATATTCTAAAAAGAAAAAGGTTTTATGAAACG
This sequence comes from Candidatus Nanoarchaeia archaeon, assembly GCA_041648255.1. Classification (GTDB taxonomy): domain Archaea; phylum Nanobdellota; class Nanobdellia; order SCGC-AAA011-G17; family GW2011-AR18; genus JAHFKM01. Next base: position 2,734 of record JBAZPJ010000057.1, on the reverse strand, counting down.
AGTTGTTGTAATTGGTGGTGGTTTTGCTGGCGCTACAGTAGCAAAGAATTTAGAAGATAAATTTGAAGTGATATTAATTGATACGAAAGAATATTTTGAATACACTCCATCCATTCTAAGAACGATTATTGAACCAGAGCATAGAAAGAAAATTCAGAAGATGCATAGCGATTATTTAAAAAAAGCGAGAATTATAGTTAGCGATGTAAAAGATGTGGAGAAAGAGCGTGTTGTTTTAAAGGGTGAGAAAATTGGGTTTGACTATTTGGTAATTTGTTCTGGTTCAAGATACAATCTCCCCATTAAAGAGCAGAGAGTTATCCTTCCATTAAGAGCAGAGCATTTACTTGCTGCACATACTAATCTTGAAAAAGCAGAGAATGTGTTAATCGTTGGGGGCGGATTAGTTGGTGTTGAATTAGCTGCAGAAATCAGTTGTCATTACAAAGAAAAAAAGATAACATTGATACATAGCCATCCTAGATTGATGGAGAGAAATCTTCCAAAGGCGCAGGAGTATGTTGAACGGTTTTTAAGAAAGAAAGGGGTTGAAATTGTTTTTAATGAAAAGGTGGAAATTAAAGGAAATAAGTTCTTTATAAAAAAGGGAGAAATAACGGAGGACATTGTATTTCTTTGTACAGGCATTATTCCTAATTTTGAATTTTTAAAAAAGCATTTTAAGAACGTTTTAAATGAAAGACATTTTTTGAAAGTGAATGAACAGTTACAGTTAATTGGGCATAATAATATTTTTGTTGCTGGTGATGTAAATGATACTGCTGTTGAGAAAACTGCTCAGAATGCGACAAAGCAAGCGATGGTTGTTGTATCTAATATTGAGGCGTTAGAAAAAGAAATGCCCTTAAAGCCATATCCAAGAATCAAGACGCCCATTGTTACAAGTTTGGGAAAGTGGAATGGAACATTAGAGTGGAATGGATTTGTTGTTAAGGGGATTATTCCTGGGTTAATGAAGAGTGCAATTGAAAAAGATGTAATGTGGCGGAGATTATAGTTCTTAAAAGAAGAAATAGTTATTTAAAGAAGGCGTCAATCTAATTAATATGGATGTCTTTGCTCATTTTTTGTGGTCGTTTGCGTTATTTTCAAAAAGAAAAGATCGTTGGATTGCAGGGTTGTGCGGTGTTCTTCCTGATGTGTTAAGTTTTGGTCCGTATTTTCTCTGGGAAATTAACACACACGTATTTGGAAAGCCTGATTTAAACGCTATTCCAGGATATGTGCATGCAATGTATAACGTAACGCATAGTTTCATCCCAATTTTATTAGTAATGATAACTATCTTCTCAATTACAAAAAAGTTCTATGCTCCCTTATTAGCCTGGGTCTTGCATATCATTATTGATATTCCAACACATACAGACAAGTTTTTCCCAACACCTTTTCTTTGGCCATTTCCAACGCCTTATTTTAGTGGGATTAGTTGGGGGAATAAGTATTTTATGTTGATTAATTATACTGCACTAATCTTAGTGTACGTTTTCTATGTTATTCCTAATCTTAAGAAGTTGAAGAAAGTAAAAACTAAAAATTAATGATGTTTTCCTTGTCTTATTTTTGCTACTAGATCTTGTAAGTCATCGACTCGTTTTAAGAGTTTAACTTTTTCTTGGTCTTGTTCAGTTATTTTTTTCATAGTGTTGACTAATTCTAAATCCATATCTTTTATTTTTTGACTCATACCTTGTAATCTTACTACTTCTTCTTTTAATTGTTCCAAGTATTTTTGTAAAGCAGTAAATTCTTGTTTTTGTACTTTTAATTCGTCTAAATGTTTGGTTACTTCTTGTTTAAGTTCCTTTTCAGTCTTCTCTAAAACTTTATCTGTCATCTGATTTTTAAATAAATTAAAGGTATCAAATTCTTTTTTATAGTTGAGGTTTAATTGATGAAACTGTTGTAGTTCTTCTTGAAAGAGGTTATGTTCTTCATCTTTATTGTTCTTTAGAGAAGTTATTTCTTGTTTTAATTCTTTTAATTGATGTTGAAACTGATCTTGGACTAATTGTTTAAATTGGGTTTGTTCTTCTTTTAATGCTGTAACAGTATTTTGGAGATCTTCTAACTCTTTTTTATTAAACATGACGTTGTAATTAAAAACTGTTTAATAAAGAATACTATTTTTTGAAAGTTGATATTGGATCATAATAATGTTTATATAACGCTAAAGGGAAGCGGTTGTATGCCTGCGAAGTCTATTGAGTGGAATAATGAGGATGGAACGAAGTATAAGATTTCGTACAGTGAAGAGTTGCAATTAAAGAATCTTGAAGCGACAAGAAGGCAGACAAGATGGTTAAAGAGAAATATGTATATTATGGCCGGATTACTGTTAGTATTAATGGTATTTACGTTGATTAGCGTGTATGCGTTGTGGCGTCTCGATCAGTTTGATTTTTTTACAAAAGTTGCGTACAGATAGGTTAATTAATTTTTCTTTAAGAACAGCTGTATGAACCGACTAGTGTATGGATTGTTAGGCCTTGTAACTGCTTGTGCAACAGTACCCAAACCAACGCCGCTCGAATTTTGTCAAAGTCAGTCTCAAGAAGAACGAATCCGTTATGTACATCAGCAGACGATGTTAAAAGGAGATGGAAGTGGAAGAAATGAGTGCGCGGATTTTGAAAAGGAGCTCTCTACAACTCCTCAGATAAGAGTATGGGCAAATCAGGAGAAATATCCTAATGCCTGTGCGGCAGTGAGGATT
>JBAZPJ010000056.1:0-7431 GCA_041648255.1 Candidatus Nanoarchaeia archaeon | reverse complement strand
AAAAGGGGCGCATGCGAATTTTGCAAGGTATTTGGAAGACGGGTTGTTGAAAAAGCAGATAAATGAGTTGGCGATGAAAAAGTATCTTGAGAATGCGGATCTTTCGTTGAAGGCGGCTTATGAATTGATGGCGAGTTCTTTAAAGCCGTATTTGTGGGTGATTGTGGTTTCTTACTATGCAATGTTTTATAGTGCGAATGCTGTGCTGTTGCATCTGGGGTATAAAACTCAGGAAAAAATTGCTCATAAGGTAACAAGTGATGCGTTGATTGTGCTTGTTCTTGATAAGGTGAAGAAGGAGCTGATGGAGGATTATGAAGCGATGCAGGAGGACGCTCTTGAGATTGCAAATGCAAGAGCCGATGCGCTGATAGAGTCTTATTCGTTGGAGTTAGAGAAGCGTTCCAGATTTCAGTATGAGATGCTGGAGGAGATGAAAGCAAGTCGGGCGCAGACGTCATTAAAGCGTGCTTCTGAATTTGTTTTCGAAATGAAAAAGTTATTAAAATAAGTTTTTCGTTAGGTTTTAATACACTCGGTTCTTTGTGTTTCTTGTTGCCGGCGTCCCCTAACGGTATGGGACTGGTCTCGAAAACCAGCGTCTGAAAGGACTTCTAGGTTCAAATCCTGGCGCCGGCGTTTTCCTTGATTTTCACCTGTGAGAACTATTTTGGTAGTATAGGGCTCATTAAGTGTAAATGTAGAACAAAACGTTGTAGAAAAATTATTACTGGAAAAGATTGGAAAAATAAAGAGTTACAAAAAAAGTATAAAAATCATTTTTCTCCTTTAATCAATAAATGGATTGTTAACTCTAGAAAGGAAAGTTGGTTTAATCTTTTCTAACTTCTCCGCTTACTAAATCGTAAACTACTTTGTTTTCTGCTTTTATTAAATGTTGTAACTCATATCCTTGTTTAACTTCAAAAGTTCCTTCTCGAATTCTAGAGTCGAAATGTCCCCTTCCACCAACATGGGCTACGCTTTCATAAACTTTTAATAAGTTGTTAATAGCTTCTGCAGAAAACTGATTACGGAAGGTTATATCTTCCCAAGCGAGAAAACTACACCCTGTAAAATCTGTTAAATCTTTTGTAGGAATACTTTTTACTTGTCCATTTTTAAATTCTAAAAAACTTTTAGGAAGATCTGTTGACCATTCAACAAAATAAATCGGAATACTAGCTTTAAGTGCATATCCTATTGCTCCGTCAAATTCTCTTTTCCATTTACAAGGATAGTCATGGCGAGTTCCATACCACAACAAATTACCGGATCTAAGAGCCCATCCTCTTTCTTCCCATCTCAGCTCATGAGGAATCCCTTCTTCTAGACTTTTTCTCAATTCTTTCTCTTCAGTTCTTCCTATTAAGTAATTTGGATCAAGAGCGTGTTCAATAGTTACTGCTTCGGGTTTATGTTCATCAAGGATTTTTAAAATCGGATCATAAAAATCAATCTTATGCCTTATTCCAATCCCAATAAAAGATTTCATATTTTTAAGAAAGTTATAAAGATTTTTAAAATGATTAGATCAGGTTCTTAGATTTGAATAGAATTCAACCATTTTTTTAATCAGGGTTCATTTTGACTTTCTTTGCTAGAATTCTTAAAATATTTAATCAAAAAGGAGTTCAATTTAACCTCCGTTCGGTAGAGCTAAACAATTACGCTAAAAGAAAAGATTAATTAAGTGCTTAATTGGATATTAATAAAAAACAATGGAGGAATAAAATATGGAGACGAGATATGCGCCTTTAGTTTTGAGGATTTTTTTTGGTATTGGTTTTTTAGTTGCTGGGTTGGACAAGGTATTGTCTTTTTCTATGGCAAAAGGAATGTTCGGCGGATTGTTTGGAAGTGCTGGAACGTTGATGTTAGTGTTAGCGATAGTAATTGAGTTAGTGGGTGGTTTGGCGTTAGTGCTGGGCTATAAAACAAGGTATGTCGCTGGTGGGTTAGCCGCGTTTATCGTTGTTGCGTTTGTTTCTACCTTTCAGATTGGACCGGCGGCGAATGTGATTGGTTCGTTAAGAGAGCTTATGGTAATGAACACGGGCGGTGGTAATACTGCTGTAAATTTTGCGTACTTTGGTGCGTTGTTATCTTTAGTGTTTAGTGGCGGCGGAGTGAAAAGTATGAAAGATTAATTTTTTTTCTTTATTTTTTCTTTTAATTCTATCAGTTTTAATCTCTATATCCCGTAAGTAGAAACCTTAAATAATCTGAAGAAAGGGGTAGATTTAGGTTTTCAAATGGGTTCTTCTAAACAAGTGGGAAGTAGAAAGAAAGAGGATGTTCCGTTCGTTTTTCTAGATGATTTAATAGAGCGCTTAGTTGAAGAGAGGGGATTAAATGAAAGACAGATCAATTCTTTATTTGGAGAAAATGGTTTAACAATTATTGAGGGAGGAATTCCTCTTGTTCCATTGGATGAAGCCCAAGTTTTGGATTTGTATGCTGCAGAAAAAGATCCGATGCGGGACGATCCAGAGTTTAATCCTGATTCAAGAATGTTAGAAAGAGAGTGTTCTGCTGCTTCGTATTATTATCTGGATTCTGCAGAAAAATTAAGATGGATTCCAGAGGAGGGGGCGCAGGAGATTAATTTTGATGAGGGAGCGTATGTGAGTGTTGAAGTGTTAGCAGATATGGCAAGTGTTTCTCCTGCAACGATGTCGCGTTATGTTCGGAATTTTGAAAGGAAGACAGTTAATTCGAGAATAAAAATGGTTGGAAATAAAAAGTTTGTCTTTTTGAAAAGTGAGAATTTAGGGAGTGTTGGTATTGAACTTAAGAGAAGAGAAGTAAAGGAAGAATCAAACGAAGAAGTAATTCAAGAACATTTTTTTAATGCTGCATTTGTTGGAATTGAAAGGGGAAGATATGGGAGAATTGGTGGAGAATTAAAAGAAACTGAAGGTGAATCTGAGAGTTCTAAGGTAATTGAATTAGATGATGTGTTGGATTATGAAGGGAGAAGGAGTATTGGCGAAGGTGTGGGGGGAATAGATGTAGCTGGTGAGAGAGACAGTTTTAAAATTGAAAAAAGTGAAATTGAAAAAATGGTGGAAGGAGCGTTAGCACAGCCGGATTCAGCTGAAGAAGAGCTTGATGAACTAAGCCAGTTATTTGGAATTGATTTTGATGAAAGAGGGAAGCGGACTAAATCCTCAGATTCAAATAGTGAAGTGGAAAGAACATTAGTCCGTTCTGCTCCTATTAAAAAAAATTATTATCAGATGGACGCTGATTGGAGGAGACCAAGTATAAGTGATGGAGACTTAAAACAAGGGGTGTATGTTTGCAAAGATGTATTAATGGATCTTGCATTTGGAAAAAAAAGAATTACTCTTTCAGATGCGGCTGCAAGATATGCTGATTTGTTTGGAGTTAAGACCGTAAATGAAGAAGGCATAGTTTATTACGAGATTTATAAGACTGAGGTCTTAAGATTTAAACAATTTATCAACAGGCTTTATCGTCATAACGCAACGCTTCCAACTGAACAAGTAAAGGCTGATGAACGTCCTCATCTCGTGAGAGGGTGGGTATTGGCTCGTGGTTTTTCTGAGAAGGATTATACAGCATTAATAGCGAATCCACTTTTTACTGCTCGGGAATATGGGTCGGGTGAATTATACGCCCTAGTGAATACTTACCTAGATATGCAGCAGAAGAAATGGAAAATTGAAGGAAAGCTGTTTGATGATGGTTCTGAGTTGGGAGAAGAAATTTCTGCTCAAAAAAACAATGGAAGGGCTGTCGAGATAGTACCTGAAGTAGCTGGAAGAGAAGGGGAGCAGAATGGTGAAGAAATGAAAAAAGATATTTTTGCAATTGGTGGGAGTAAGAATCGGCTAGAGCGAAGAGTTGTATTAAAGAAAGAGAATCTTACAAGAGAAGATCTAACCGGGGGGAAAGGAGAATTAAACGGAATATATTATTTTAATGCGAAAAAAGAGAGGGTAGAAGGAGCAGTTTCTGAAGAAGGTTTAGAAGAGGGAATATATATTAGAGCAGGGCTCATTGGAAGTTTAAAGATTGCATCTGGAAAAAATGTTTCAAGAGAAGTAAAACAGTATGCCCTATTATTTAATTTGCCTTCAATGACTGAACGAAGGGCTAATTATTATTTCATTAATAATTCAACGTTAGATCATATGGCTGCATTTGTACAGGGGATAAGATCCTATCGTCCGAAAAATGCCTCAGAGGAGATTGATCGTGCAGATGCGGTGCGATTATTAAGTGAAGAAATTAAATGCCGGGAACTAGTGAGCGCGAGTGCTGAAGACATAATTGAAAAGTTGGATAACGTGTTTAGGGGAGAGTATGATTCTAATGAATTTCTTGCGGTGGTGAAGGGGTATTTAGATGTGGAATATGGATCTCTGGACGTTAAAAAGAAAAGAAGGGCACCGGTTAAAGGATGGGGTGCGGATGTGATTGCAAAAAGGTTAACCGCATTAGAACCGCAAGTAACGGCGAGATTAACGCCGGTTAATGGTAAGTATGTCATGCTTCAAAATGTGGCGAATGTTCTTAGAGAAATTGTTTCTCCAGAATTGACGGTAGAAAGTTTGCGCGAGAGACTGGGTTATTTAGATATTGAACGCAGTATGGTAAATATTGAAGGAATGATGGTTGCGTGCATTGCTAAAACCGACGTTTTCGCGTTAGTAAAGATCTATATGAAAGAGAAGTCAGCATGAAAGAACAATCTACAATTAATTTAACGGACTGGTATCCAGTAAGCAAGTTGGTAAGAAGCGGGTTATATGAGCGAGGTTTATTTGAAGGGCCGATTTTAAAGCGGGGAAATAATGGGGAAACAGAAGTGTATGGTGGTTCGTTATTAGCGTATCTTGCAGAAAAAGAGGGGAGAGAGCTTTCTCTTGAAACGGGGATTGAGGTGAATACGCTTGCGGAAAGTCTTGGTGATCCATCGTTGGTGGAGAGAATTAACGGTTCGGATGTGGTACATGCAAAAATGATTGGGTCTCTTGAAGTGAGGTATGTTCCTCTTGGAAGATTAAACTTAATAAGTGCGTATCTGCAGTATAATTCGGGAAATAATGCGAAGAAGGGGATTACAGCAGATCAGCTTCCAGCTTCTCGTGTCAGTGTAAAGTTACAGGATCTTCAATATTTGAGGGATCATGCGTCTGCAGAGGTAAGTGTTCTTGCTGAAAAGTTAAAAATTGCAGAAATAGAAGTTGAATTATTGTTAGCGAAATATCAATTGCAAAAGTTTACTCCAGTTCAATTAATTGAATTGCGAGATAGGTATGTGTGGGCTGGAGAAGGAATTCGTGTTTCAAAGTTTACTGATGAAGAAAAACAGATTTTGGTAAAGATGTATCCGGTAAGTCCGCTAACGTTACTCGTGGAAGTATTAGGGAAGGAGTCTGCGGAAATTGAGAAGATTGCTGGTGCGTTGGGATTAAAGAGAATTGTGCCAAATCGAGAATATGATATTTGGGAAGTAATGGCTGCGACGGGAAAATCTTTTAGTTTTTTAAGAAGAGATATGAGGAGCGGATTATTGAAAACAAGAAGGTATGGGGGAGATAGTGAGGAAGGGGATGAGGAAGATCTTTATTTTGGTGGGGAAGAAGGAAAGGTAAAAGTGAGTGGTGAGGATTTGTTAGAGTATGCAGCTAATCTTGATCTTCCAAGAAAAATTGTGAGAACGAGGGGTGAACGCTTAAGCAGAGAGAAAGAAGAAGGGTTAAATGAAAAAGAAAAGCAGTTACGGGAGAAGACAGCTGATGAGCATCGGGGAACATTAGCTCAATATTTGGATCAGATGAGTCGTATTCCGTTACTAACTAAAGAAGAAGAGTTGGCGCTTGCAACTGAATTTGCGCAGACTGGATCTGAACGTGCTTTTGAAGAGTTGGTTGAGGCTAATCTCCGTTTAGTGGTAAAGTACGCGAGAAGATTTTGGGCAACGGGAAAATTAAAACTAGACGATTATATTCAATACGGAAATATTGGGTTGATGAAAGGAATTAGAAGTTTTGAACCGGAAAGAGGGTACAAGCTTTCTACATATGTAACGTGGTGGATTAGACAGGCCATTCAGAGGGGAATTGCGGATGATTCAAGGGATATTAGAGTTCCAGTGCATATTCAGGAGGGATATAGTCGGATTAGAAAAACGAGGAATCGCATTGTAAGAGTGGAGGGAAGGAATCCTTCTGATGAGGAGATTGCAAATATATTAGAACTTCCACTGGGACACGTGAGGAAAGTAACAGGCTTATTCAGAACTGCTACAAATGTGAGTAGTCTTCAGGATCCGATCCGTTCAAGCGAGGATGAGGATGCGTTAGAAGATTATGTTCCAGATAAGGCAATCCTTTCACCTGAAGAAGCAGCCAGCGGAAAAGAGTTACATGAAAGAATCGAAGAAGCACTTGAACATCTTACACCAAACGAACGATTAGTAATTGAGCACCGTTTTTTATATGGAGATGATGAATTAGAATTTATTGGAGCGCGGATGGGAGTAACACGTGAACGTATACGGCAATGGGAAGCAAAGGCTAAGAAAAAATTAGCACATTCTTTGAAAGGAACAGGTGTGACGAGAAAATAATTTAAGAAACCTATTTATACTCCAATTTTTAAGAGTAAGTCATGAATATATTAAAGCCAGGTGATCCTGCGCCAGAGGCAAAGGTGTATCGTTGTTCTGGGTGTGGAAGTTTGTCTGCGTTATTACAAGAAGAAATTGCAGCTGTTTGTCATAAATGTATTTTAAATAAAAAGAAGCAAGTATGGCATGAGACGAATCATGCGATTTTAATTCAATCTAAGAATGTTGCTGAAGAAATGAAGAAGCTCTCTACCTTTTCGGATAATATTGCAGATCTAATTACGACGTTTTGTGGAAGTATGTGGTTCGTCTATTTGCATATTGTGTGGTTTGTCGTGTGGATTTTATTGAATACACTAAGAGCTAATCCTTTTGATCCGTTTCCATTTGGATTGTTAACAATGATTGTGTCGTTAGAAGCAATTATGCTTGCAACGTTTATTATGATTAGTCAGAATAGGCAGAGTATGGTTGCGGATGTGCGTGCCGAGTTAGATTTTCAGGTAAATGTGAAAAGTGAGAGGATGATTGCAGAACTTAAAGCAATGGTCTCAGAATTGCATAATGAGTTATCGAGAAAGAAAAAGTAGTTAGAGTCTGAAGATAAGTACTCTTCTTACGTTTATATCTGGAATTAATTTTTTTAAGAGGTTATTCATGAATTTGTCGAAGATTTGATCATCAACTGTTGCCGGGGATGCGATAGTATTATAAACTTCCTATGTGTAAGTAATTGCGGTGAAGAATAAACTATTTTTTTGGATTGCTCTGTTGTTGATAAGTGTGGGGACGATTGCTGCTCATGATGGTGATGAAATGTTAAT
>JBAZPJ010000055.1:0-7459 GCA_041648255.1 Candidatus Nanoarchaeia archaeon | reverse complement strand
TTTTGTAAGGTAGAGAGTCTTATGGAAATTCCAGGAGTAAGACCGGGAGAGCTTGTAGTAGTTCTCCTCAAAGATAGGGAGCCGCATCTTTTCCAAGCGACGGGTAAGATCGCTAGGCTTGATTATAATCCCTATAAGGGAGAAAATAAGGTTTACGGGTATGGCAATGAGGATATGGTTCAACGAAGCGTAAGTCGGAGAATTAATGCTGCAGTTGGTGAGGGAGCGTATAAAGAATATGCAAGAGTTTTTGGACAGATAGGTCCTTCTGACATTACTTTACATGAAATGTTGTTTTACTCAAGTCCGGGTGTAGCAATTGGTGTAAATATAGCTGCCGGATTTTTAGAATTCCAATACGGCGAAGAGGGTGCAAGATATGATTTTAGATTTAGGGGAAGGTCTTTTAGAGAAAGCAGGATTCCAGCAGAAAATACAGTTGGGAATGACTCTTCTCTTTTGAATCGTGGTTCTGAAGGGATCTATCATTGTTCTGCAGATAATCTTCAAAGTTTGATTGTTGGCACTAAAGATATTACCGCTTTCCTTGAAGGAACGCCTTATAAGATTTTTATAGATGAAGGGATTATTCCCCAATTAGAGAAGTAAAGGGTTTCTTTTTTTAATTTAGTGAGTTATTTAAAATATTCCTTCTTGTTCTTCTGAATGGAAAAAGTAAGATGGGTTGCTTCTAATCAAGTTGTGCAGGCGCCTTTAATTGGTTTAGAAGTAAAAGAAAATGATCATATTGGAGCAGTTGTTGGAACTGGTGATATTCTTTTTGCAATGATAGCAGAAGGTGCATTTGTTGAGTCTGCTGATACTGATCCAAAACAAATTGAGTATGTGAAATTGAGGATGGGTCAAGTAAGAGCAGATAAGCATCATGATTTTTTGTATTCGGGTCTAGAATTAAATGTATATAGCACTCCTAAAGAGATTGCAGCAAGAACTGCATATTTTAGCGATCAAAAGCGGTGGGAACAATTAAAGAGAAATATCTCTAAACTAAAAGATCCCGACTTAGAAGATATTGGAAAGTTTGTTGGAGGAAAGAGGTTTGATAAGATTTTTCTTTCAAATGCTGCTGGATGGGGGTGGACTGGTGAAACTGAAGGGGGAATGATAGCGGGGGATATAGACTGTAGAAGAATTTTTGATATCTGTAGTAAAAGTTTAGACCAAGGTGGACTTGTGTATAGGGTGAGATTTGGATTTCAATGGTTTTTTGGAAAAGAGTATGAAGGTTTTGAATTGGATAAAGATTTAACACAGAAGGCTCAAAGAAGTGAGCAGAGTTCTTGGATTACTGAGGTGTATAGGGGAGTCTAATTCTTGAAAAACTTTATATAAGCCTAGTTCACAAAGAAGGTAATGGAAAAGAGGTTGAGAATACAAGTAGTCATTTTTATAGTCTTACTTGTTCTTGTTGGTTTAGTATTTTTCTTTAGTTATACCCAAGACTGTGCTGGTGATACTGCTTGTTTTAATGCACGTGCTGCCTCATGTAAGAAAGTTGAAGCTTCGTTCTGGAGTGAGAATAATCGTTTTTCTTATGGGGTGTTAGGGAAGAAGAAAGTAATGGGAGAGAATGGATGTGTTGTTCGTGTACAGATGGTTGAGCTGGATCCAAGTGCAAAAGAAAATTTAAAGAAAGCATTAGAAGGAAAAGGGATGATTTGTTTCTTACCTGATCCCTTATTAAAAGAAAAGCAAATTACAGAGATTGAAGATTTAAACGATTATTGTTCTGGTCCATTAAAAGAAGTCTTATTGCAAATTAGTTTAGAGAGATTGTACGAAATTGTTGTAAAGAATATCGGTCCATTAAGTCTCGAGTTTACAAAGTCATTAAGTCAATTAAATACAACTAATTTAGAGGCGTCTTCTTAATTACATAAAAGATTTCATTTGAATAAGTTAAAACGGTATATTCCCATCCGAGTCGTTTGAGGAGTTGTTCGATCCATCCTCGTTTTGGATAGTTCATTTTTCGTTGGTCTAAGGTCATTGTTGAGAAAGAAACAACAATCCATGTGCTCGGTATTTTTTTTAAGAGTTCTTCTGAAAACTTGTGTCCCTTATGTTCTAAGACATCTAAGATTTTAAATAAAAAAGTAATGTCCGCTTTAGGAAATGTTTGAGCTTTAAGTAAATTTAATTGTAGAATGTTTCCTTTTATTTTCAATTGTTTAAAAATTACTTCTAATTGTTCACAATCTTTCTTTGTTAATTCTGTTGCAGTATAATCTCCGTTAAAGTCCATGAACGGATAAGAAAGTGGATTTAAACCGCATCCTAGATCCAAGATAGAGGTGGGCATTCCCGTAAGTGCAAATATTTTTTTATAGAGTGTGGGATAAATCTCTGTTCGTTCTTTAGTGGAGGTATGTCCGTCTTTATTCCAAAATGTTCCGTAAGTACTATTCAAAGCATGCCTGATGTCTTTAACGGTTTGTTTAAAGAGCGCATTCCGTTCTAATTTACTTACCCCAATTGCCTGTAATTTCTTGTATTCTTTTTGTCTAGGTCTAAAGTATTGTTCTATAAGTTCTTGAATATAACAATCATCTAGTTTATCTAAAGGTTTCTTTTCTTTTATTTTTTTTAGTAAATCGTCTATCATGAGTGGAATGTGGGCGCACAATGCTCACAAGAGCCATCCATAATGGATGATTCCACTTTACTTCTCCATCCCGCATCCCTCAAGGCGTTAATATGAGTACTTAGGGTTGCTTCTTTCCAGATCTCACCCGGTTCGTATGCACATCAACCAATGAGGACAGGACTTCGCAGTTGCAAAGTGGTCCGTTACAAATGGTCATGCTAACGTTGTGCGTAAGCTCCTTGAAGACCGTTTAGGAGATGGCAGAGGCCTATCCTGCCGACGTAGCCCACAGAGAAATTAAAGGTAGAATGTTTAAATAGGTTTTGAATATCCAGTTTGCATGACATTCGAGTCAAAGTTAAAGGAAGTTGTTGAAGCTTATGGACGGTTATTGAGATTGGAAGATTTTCCTGAAGCTGAAGTGAGAATGCTTTTTGAAAGAGTATTGGAAGGAAGAGAAGTTGAATTTAAAGAAGAATATTGCAGGGTAATGATTACTGCTCCAGGTCTTCAAACGCATCAGGGTGTAAATGGAATGTGGGATGAAGAGAAGGTGAAGTATGAAGGGAAGAATGGAAAACCTCCTTTAGCTCCGCAAGGGAATGGATTTGTAACAATTTGTTTTATGGAAGAAGGTGGAAGAAGGACGGGAAGGAGAATAGAAAAAATAAGTTTAGATTGGAGTAATAAACTTAAATTTCCAGAGCAAGGGATGCATAATCGTTCAAGCGGAACGTATATGTATCAATCAGAAAGAGGGTGTATCTCTGCAGAGTACGTTGATTCGGGAAAGGGGTATTATTGGTTGAAAGAGGATGGGCAATTAGGAAAGGATCGACTGGAATTAAAAGTTGCTCTTACAAATGATGCAGTAAGATGGATAACCTTTGATCCAAAAATCTTAGGAAAGAAAGTACTAACTACTTTTTTTGAAGATATTGGCTATACTGGTTTAGATTTACTTGTTGAATAATTATCGCGCTTGTATTCCCATTTCTTGATTGTTTCTATCTAAGACTTCTGCTGCGAATCCTCTTCCAAAAGATAAGGGGATTTGTTTTGCTAAAACATCTAAGAAAGAAGTTTGTTCTTTTTTCTCTACAACATGTGCGTTTGGTTGGTTGATTTCTTGTTTGATTAAAGTGATTGCTTGTTCTTTTGTTAGTAAGACATCGACTAATCCTAGTTCTTTTGCTTCTGTTCCTAAGAAGAATTCTCCTGTTGAGATTTTATTAATTTGTTGTTGAGTTAGTTTTCTATTGACTGCAACATCTTGTAAAAAGATTTTATGAATATCGTTTAGTTTTCGTTCCATGATCCTGCGTTCTTCTGCGGTTAATTCTTTGTAAGGTGTTCCCATGTCTTTGTATTTTCCTGCAACAAGGCGTTCATAGTCAATGCCGTATTTTTCAAAGAGGTTGGAAAATTCTAAGTAAGAAGAGATAACTCCGACTGATCCGGTGATAGACATGGGTGAAGCAATTATTTTATCTGTGGCTGTTGCGACCCAGTATGCTCCGCTTGCTCCCACATCGCGAATAACTGCATAGGTTGTTTTGTTCAATGTTTTGACAGTATAAGCTAATTCTGCTGAGGCTACTGCGCTTCCTCCAGGTGAATTGATTTCTAAAACGATTGCTTTAATATTTGGATTTTTGTCTGCTTCTCTTAATTGTTTGATAATTCCATCTACTCCAACAGTACTTGAAGAAAAGAGATCTCCACCCCCGTTATCAATCCCAATTGGTCCATTAAGAGGAATAACAAGAATCGTATCTGCGCTTGCAACATTCGTATTGGTAATTAGATAGGAACTTAGACTTGCTACAATAAACATTAGGGCAACAACAATGATGAGTAAACTCCATTTGTTTATGCGAGTGTCCATTGTTGTTCTACGACCTCCGTTTGGCTGAAGCGTTCAAGTAAGCGTTGATGTGTTCGTTTGAAGAACATGTAAAGAGTATCGATGGATAAAACAATGGGGAAGGGTTTAGTTAAATTTCTGATAACTGCTTGCCTTAAGGTTAATGTTCCTTTTGTAGAGGTTGTTGTTATTTTCATTAACATTTTTCCGAACGTTTGTCCAGTTTTGTATTCCATAAATATAAAGTAGAATAAACTTAAGAGAATAACAATGAAGGTGATAGTGGCAACAGTGCCATCCGCGCTTGAAGACAGTAATAAGCTATAGTTAGAATATTGTTCTAAGGAATCTCGAAAGGGGTAGACTGCGACTAAGTTGATTAAAGTAAGATCAAAGGCATAAGCAACAACTCTTTTCCAGAATTTAGCTGGAGTTTTTTTAGTAAAGAATTTTGCCTCTTTCATTAGTTGGTTGTTTTATTGTTTGTTTAAATAGTTTGTGAAAAAGCAAAGGAAGCATTATAAATTATCCTTCTTTGCATTTGTTATATGAAACAAGCAGTCTTAGAAATTTTAGAACAAGTAGAACAAGGAAGAAGTTTAGAGACAGTAAAAGGAGAGATTTCTAAAAAGTATAAATTAAAAAAGATGTTGACCAATATTGAGATGTTAAATGAGTTATCGAGTGAAGAAAGAAAAAAGTATAGTGCGTTATTAATTACAAAACCTACCCGAACTGCTTCTGGTGTGTTTCCTATTGCGGTGATGTCTGCTCCTATTGCATGTAAACACGGCAAATGTATTTTTTGTCCGGGTGGACCAGATTCTATCTTTGGTGATGTTCCTCAGAGTTATACCGGGAATGAACCATCCACGATGCGAGCGATGAGAGCAAATTATGATTCATATTTAATTGCGTTTAATCGTCTAGAACAATATATTATCTTAGGAAGAATTCCAGAAAAGTGTGAAGTAATTATTCAAGGGGGAACTTTTCCTTCGTTCCCAAAAGAGTATCAGGAAACGTTTGTCAGAGATATCTACAAAGCAATGAATGACTTCTCAACCATGTTTTTTAAAGATGATGAATTCTTATTTGAAGTGTTTAAAGAATTCTTTGAGTTGCCGGGCGATATTAATAATAGTGAAAGAGCAAAAAGGTTAACTGATAAGATCTTAAAATTAAAAGAAAATACGACGCTGGAAGAAGAGCAATTAAAAAATGAATCTTCAAAAGTAAGATGTGTTGGGTTAACGATTGAAACTAAGCCGGATTGGGGAAGAACGGTTCAGGGTAATGAAATGTTAAGATTAGGCTGCACGAGAGTAGAGGTGGGTGTACAAAGTACATCTGAAGAAATATTAAAGAATCTTAATCGTGGTCATACTGTGCAAGAGACAATTGAGTCTTTTAGAGAATTAAAAGATTTGGGGTTTAAGATTAATGCGCATGTCATGCTTGGTCTTCCTGGTTCAGATAAAGAGAAAGATCTTGCTTCTTTAAAAGAATTATTTAGTAATCCAGATTTTAGACCAGATTTATTAAAGGTTTATCCCTGTTTAGTGATGCGGGGAACTCCGTTGTTTGAATTGTGGAAAAGAGGCTCGTATAAAGAAATTAGCGCAAGACAAGCTGCAGAAACAATTGCAGAATTTAAAAGATTTGTTCCAGAGTATGTACGGATTATGCGTGTGCAAAGAGATATTCCTAGCACCGTAATTGACGCTGGTCCCATTAAAACTAATTTAAGACAAGAGGTTGAAGAGATTTGTAAAGAAAGGGGGATTAAGTGTCGATGTATTCGCTGCAGGGAAGCAGGAACAAAGAAACTAACGAATCCTTTAATTAAAATTCAAGGGTATGAAGCAAGTCAAGGAAAAGAGTTCTTTATTAGTTTAGAAGAGAATGATCTTCTTGTGGGCTATTGTCGTTTACGTTTTCCTTCGCAAAGTTTAAGAGAAGAAATTACAACTGAAACGGCGATAGTCAGAGAATTACATATTTATTCTAATGCAATAGCTGTAGGAACAAAGGATGAAAAGAGTTTACAGCATCGTGGTTTTGGAAAGCAGTTAATGCTTGAAGCAGAACGAATCGCAAAGGAACACGCAAAAAAGAAGATGTTAGTTATTTCTGGCGTCGGAGTAAAAAATTATTACAGGAAGATTGGATATGAAAAAGAAGGGCCGTACATGGCTAAGCGATTAGAGTAACTTCTTGTAATCCGCGAAAGTCGTTATCAGAGCTGTAAAGTTTTGCATTTTTTGTAAGAGTGGAAGCATAAATGATTGAATCAACTGCTCCGAGTTGATGAGTAAGGGAGAGGTCAACTGCTTTGTAAAGAAGTCTTTTATTGATGTGAAAGATAAAAGAAGTTTGACAGATGTATTGAAGGTTTTTTCGAACTTGGCTTTTCGGAATTCCTAATCTAAGTAATCTTCGTTTAACTTCATAAAGAGAAAGAATTGAAGTGAAGAGGGGATGATATTGATTTTCAACAAGATCAGTACATTCTTTTTTTACTTGCATGAAATGATCTATCCAGACTGAAGAGTCAAGAAAAATATTTTTCATCTTTCTGCCTCTCTTTTTCTTTTCGAATATCCTTAAGGAGTTGTTGTTTGGTACTTCCTTTTGGGAGGGTTGTTTTTAATGGTTGGCGGTATTTTTTTCGTTCTAGCCAGATGTTTGTCATAGCAAAGATAAGTTTGTCATAATTCTCGGCGTTAGAGAGTTCTTTGTATTCCTTAAGGAGTTCAAAGGTGTCATCTTCTAAAAGAATCGTGGTTGTTGTAGTCATAGTTAGTACCTGTCTTTTTCGTCTCGTAAGTCTTTGAGAATTTCTTCTCGAGTCATCCCAGGAGGTAAATAAGGTCTTAAGGATCCTCTAAATGATAGGCTCGCTAGAGATCCTTCCTCCCTTTAGGGGTGGGTGGTGAATAGCGAGCGAAAATATTTTTTAACGAGACCTCACCCGTTTATTT
>JBAZPJ010000054.1:0-7604 GCA_041648255.1 Candidatus Nanoarchaeia archaeon | reverse complement strand
TTCATGTTTTTCGTGTAACTCTTTTACCCAACTACCAACCTCACCTACATCTTGTTTAACTAGAGAAAAAGAACTCTTTAAATGAGAATGAATTCGATCCAACTTCGATTCCGCAGGCTCAACCTCTTTTTTCTTAAACCAATTAAACATACCTTTCTTCTCGCATCGGTTCTTTTTAAGATTTTCCATTCTAATAACAACTGGGACCATACAAAAACATACTAAAATAATATGTCATCTGACGTCAGCTGACGTATGTGACATGTATGTGACATGTATGTGACCTGTCATGACATGTCAGCTGACACATTTTAGAAAAACAGGATTGGAGATCGATAAGTTATAACAAAAATCAGGATAAACAAGTTTAAATTTATAAAAAATTTAGAGATAAAGGAGGATTAAACACAATTTAAATAAAAACTCCAAAAGTGAGGGTTAATCTTAAAGATTGGTGAAGAATTTGATTAAAAAGGGAGGCATGTTTCTCTTTTCTTTCATTAAAAAATACTTAAACAGAGTGTGTGCTTAACTGCTTAGCTATACAAAGATCAAAAGTGAGGGATAGATCGACTTTTTTTCTCTAAAACTCCTGCTTAAAACTGATTATTTTAGAACTTTAATCGAGAAATGGGAGAGCATAGCCAAAATTGTTAAAAAAAGTTGAGAAAAAGAGTGTTTAATTGCTTAACCGAGGTAAAAACGGATAAGAATGTTGAAAAGTGAGCGATAAAAACTAATTTTTCACATCAAAAAGGGAGGTTTGGTAAGGATCTTTTTCATAATAGAGGGAAATAATCCGTGATTTGAGGTTTAAAGCTTTAAAATCACTTTTAATTGCAATGATAGTTTTCTTATTATTAATTTTAGTTTTTGTCAAGGGTAGCCCCTTTTTGAATAGACTGCTGATATAAGCCCTAATACACGTTTCTGTTAACCCCATCTTCTGTGCTAATTCCCCATAAGAAACCCCTCCATTCGCCTCGTCTAATTGATAAACTGTTAAAAAAGCATTCAATTCTTGCTTTGAAAGCTTACTAAAAGCTTGATTAAGATTTATTTTGAACGCTTGAAAATTCTCGTCTAAAATGTCCTTTTGAAGGGTTTTAACGCGTTTTTGACTGTTTTCATTTAGTTCTTCAGACTTCACAACCTCTTGTTCTGCGGGGGAAAATCCGGGAAACTGCATCTTGTTTGGAGGAAAACTCGATTTTTGGCTTGAAGGAGGGGAATTGCTTAAAAGATCGTTATTTTCAGCTATTTCCGGGCTTTTTGTGCTTAGTGATTGATTGATTGATTGATTGATTGATTGCTTAACCCCTTCGTTTCCACTGGAACTATAAAAAAAAGGCTCGTTTTGGGCTTTTTGAGAGAGTTTAGAGTGTTCGATTATACGTTCAGTTAACTGGCGAATTATGTCGTTTTGACGTAAAATGAGGGATTTTAAGCCTTCAACCTGACTTTCGAGAGTAGAAATATGGGTTTTTGCATTAAAAAAAGAGTTAATTACAGCTTTTTTAAAAGATCTTTCAGACATTTGAGAAAAAATGTGCTTAAATGCTTAAAAAGATTTAGGGGATTGAATATTAAAGTTCAAGAAGATGTGCTTAACTGCTTAATCATTGATTGTTTAAGTGCTTAATTGATTGCTTAATCACTTTTTTTCTTTCTTAGAAGGCTGTTTAGGAATATTTACATTCAATTTTGGAAGTTCGAAGTGTGGAGGAAGGCCCACATCTTGAGCTAACTCAAGGGATTTGATATTACATTTTATTAAAATTGCATTTAGTACTTGTTGAAGTAATATGACAGGGATCATTTTGTCTTTTTGCCAGGTTTCTAAAAGCTTATTTAATCTTTCAAGACTATCCGCATAGAGTAAATAGCCTGCTAAATCAATATCACCCATATCTCCATAACTCACTTTATAGGTGAAATTAAATTTTAATACATCTGCACCTTGTTCTGCTCGTTTAACAAGTTCTAACGAACCTAATTGTAAATCATTATTAATCTTTACTTGCTTAGAAATAAGTGGCCTTTTCTCTACACTAAATTTCATAAATGTAAAACCTACAATTGCCATAACTTTGCAACAAGTTCTCTTTATATAAACATTTCTACCTTCTTTCGGGCAGGGCTAGCTGACTGCAAGGGAATCCTTATTAATCTGTCTCGCACTAAATTTTTATGGACTTTAAATTAGAATTTGCCAAAGCTTTAAACAAAGCTCTTGCTTTGGATTTAGACCAACTACTTCCTTTAATTGAAATCCCTCCCAATCCCGCTTTGGGAGATTTTGCGTTTCCCTGCTTTACTCTTTCCAAACAATTAAAACAAGCTCCAGCAGAAATTGCAAAAAACCTCGCAGGACAATTGAAGTCTCCCTCCTTTTCCGCATTTGCAGCAACAGGACCTTACTTAAACGCTTTCTTGAATAAATCACTTTTTGCTAAAGAAATCTTAAGTAAGATTGAAAAAGAAAAAAACAAGTACGGACACCAAACTTTAGGAAAGGGTAAAACTGTTGTGATTGACCTGTCTTCCCCTAATATCGCCAAACCATTTGGTATAGGACATTTAAGATCTACTATTATCGGAAACGCCTTAGCTAATATCCATTCCAGCCTGGGATTTAAAGTTATAAAAATAAATTATTTAGGAGACTGGGGCACTCAGTTTGGAAAATTAATTACTGGCTACAAACATTTTGGCAATGCAAAACAATTAAAGCAAAATCCCATCGGTCATTTACTTGACTTATACGTCAAAGTAAACAGCGATGAAACTCTCCAAGATGAAGCAAGAGCTTGGTTTAAAAAACTGGAAGATGGAGACAAAGAATCTTTAGCATTTTGGAAGAAATTTAAAACTCTAAGTTTAAAAGAATTTGATCGTCTTTACAAACTTTTGAATGTTAAATTTGATGTTCTTTCGGGAGAATCTCTCTATAACACTAAGATGGAAAAAACAGTAGAACTCCTTAAACAAAAAAGACTTCTCGAAGAAAGTGAAGGAGCGCGGATTGTAGATTTAGAAAAAGAAAAACTGGGCAAAGCTTTAATCCAAAAAAGTGACGGAGCAACATTATATATCACTCGCGATCTAACCGCAGCGATTGATCGATATAACACCTATAAATTTACAAAAATGCTCTATGAAGTAGGGAGTGAACAGACCCTTCATTTTAATCAACTTTTCAAAGTTTTAGAATTAATGGGTTATTCTTGGGCGAAAGACTGCATTCATATTAATCACGGACTTTACTTAGACAAAGATGGAAAGAAATTTTCAACGAGAAAAGGTAAAACCATCTTTATGATCGATGTCTTAGAAGAAACAATAGCCCTCGCAAGAAAGGTAATGGAAGAGAAAAACCCCACACTCAAAAACAAGGATACGGTGGCTAAAGCTGTAGGCATTGGAGCAGTAATCTTTGCAGATTTAAGTAATGACCGGGTTAAGGATGTCCTTTTTGACCTAGAAAGAATGCTTTCTTTTGAAGGCGAAACCGGACCTTACTTACAGTATACCCATGCACGAGCTACTTCTATCTTAAAGAAAGCAACGTCTGTAAAGAGTAAAATTGACTTTAAGCTCCTTCAAACTCCTGAAGAAATGATCGTCATTAACCTCCTTTCCCAATTCCCTAGCGTTCTTAAAGACTCAGCTGAACACTATAAACCTCACATCCTCTGCCATTACCTCTTAGCCTTAGCTCAAGCCTTTAACGGATTCTACCATGCACATCCTGTTCTCTCCGATGACAAAAAACAGACTGAAGCAAGGTTATTATTAGTTAAATCAACAAAACAAGTACTTGCTACTGGCTTAACCTTACTTGGAATTACTCCTTTAGCTGAAATGTAACTTCTCTAACTGCCTTTAAACGTGTTATTACGCCTTAATGGTTCTAAAAGATTAAATAGAAACATAGTGCCTAACACTAAAATGAGTTACATCCGGATAAAAGACGTGCCAAGAAACGGGAAAAAGTATACGTATGCTTACCTTGTTAAAACGACTTGGAGGAAGAAGAAAAAACCAAAACAGAAGACGCTGAAGTATTTGGGTAAATTATATCCTTTACAACCTGTGACTAAACACCACCTCTGCATTAACCACCACTTAACTTCTCAAGAATTGTATAAAGACTTACTTCGCAGAGAACTCCTTAACCACGGATTTGAACAAAAAAAGAGTCATTTATATCTAAAAGACAATTGTATCGCTGATTTGAACAAATTACTCTTTTATAACCAGGAAGGAAAAGAAATTGTTTTACAACTCCATAGCGGATTCTTATGCCACCATTCAGCCAAACAACTTTTAACTTATACTCCCACCTTAGACAAACAAGGACAAAAACACTACGCTAAAATATTAGCCTTAACCGGCATTCATTTAGAACCAGAAGAGTTCGTCGATTTATACACCTACCATGAACCACTATGAAACATTAAAACAAGGACTAGCAAAAAAAGAAACAATTCTCTTAACAGCTAAATGCAGCATTGAATACAATGGACGAGCACAAAGCTACTTACCTAGTGGAGATCGAATTATTTTAATCAAACCTGATGGAACCTTACTCATTCATCAAATCACTGGAAGCGTCCCTGTGAACTACATGAAAGAACGGACAGAATTTCAGATTTTTCATAAAGAAGGAATCATCGCTTTGCAAGCAAAACATCCCACTCAAAAAGAATACATGGATGTAGAGATTAGTGAGATTCATAGCATTCAATGTTTAAAACTAGAAGACTCTTCTAAACTTCAACTCGCAGGCAATGAAAAAGATATGAGCGATTTCATTTTTAGTAATCCGGAAACTATTGAAAAAGGATTAAAAGCCCTAAGTCGCGAAGAACATACTGATTTTGGATTTGTTGACGTCTTATGCAAAGATATGAAAGGAAACTTAGTTGTTGTTGAATGCAAACGCTATACTGCTGACTATAAAGCTGTGAGTCAATTACAACGCTATGTAGATAAAATAAAAGAGGCGAAGGGAATTAGTAACGTACGAGGTATTATGGCAAGTCCTACTATCAGCGATGCAACGAAGAAGATACTAGAAGAAAGTGGATTTAAACATGTAGTTTTGGAACCACCTAAACGATTAGAACGAGCGAAAAAAGAACAGAAGAAATTATTAGAATTTTAATTTCTTTCCAAGAGTATAACTTAACACTTTATATCCCCATTTTTCATAGACAGCGACGGCAGGATTCTTTGAAAAAACATCAAGATAAATTACCTTACACTTCTTTTTCTTAAACCACTTTTCCATTTCTTGATTTAATAAAGAAGCAAGCCCTTTTCCTTGCATTCCTTCTTTTATACATAATGCGTTTAGATAGCCGCTTGTTATAGGGAGAAAAAAATCCTTATACTCTTCTTGTGTGTATCCATGACTATACCCTACAATCTTTTTTTCTTCAGCAACCAAAAACAAATGCCCTTTTCCTTTTATCTTTTTTAGGATAGCCGCCTTTGCACTCTTTTCAATATCTTTTCTCTTTGTTCTCATTTCTAAAAAGATCTTATCTACTTGTTCACTTGCCTTATCCTCTGCTTTTAACATAGTTAAAAACACTTCATAAATTTGATCAATATCACTTGGTTTAGCCTTTCTTATTTTCATTACTTTTTTTAACTAACCTCCCTTTTCTTGAACGAACCGCCTTCCCACTTGTCTTAATCCATTCATTAAACGCATTCCCTTCGGCCTTATCTGATCTATAAAAAGCTGGAATTTTAACTAAGGCAACCGCCTTTCGAGTAACCTGCTGCACTGCTTCTGCTATCATTTTTGCTCTTCTTTCATCTTTTTCTTCCCTATAAACCACCCCCCGTATTTCAGTACTAGGATCTC
Source organism: Candidatus Nanoarchaeia archaeon (assembly GCA_041648255.1). GTDB lineage: Archaea > Nanobdellota > Nanobdellia > SCGC-AAA011-G17 > GW2011-AR18 > JAHFKM01. The sequence goes on along the minus strand of JBAZPJ010000054.1, from coordinate 1,723 downwards.
CTTTTAGAACAAGATGATTCCACCCTTTTGCTTGAGTGAGTAATTCAGCTGGCTTTTTTATAAGACCAAGCCCATCATATTCTTTCATTTCTTCGACAAGTTCATCAGGATCAATTGATGCTCCAACATCTCCATTCCATGCAATCTTTATTACGCTATCTGAACGGGGTTTTATTATTAGACCAATTGGACCAAATATTACAAACGTTTGAATTTTTCTTTCACCACCCATAAACCTTCTTAACCAAGAAGGATCTTTATTTCCAATTAAAGAAGCATGATAATACATTCCAGGATTTTTTATCCTTTCAATTTTCCATTTCACATCTTGCTTAATTGAACCCTCTTCTGTAAATCTCCAAGAAAGAGGAGCGTGAACAAGATAAATAAAACCCTTAATATCCGGTTTAAAGGGATCTGTCAAAATATTTGTAAACATTCACTTTCTTTAATTTTTACTCTATAAAAACCTATTTCTTTAACCCTTTCTTTAATTTAGCAAGAATCTTCTTCTTAGAACCTTTCCACACCATTGCCTGTTCCCAGACTTCTTCAATCCTTAACACTGGAATAACCTTAATTTTTTGCAACTGCTCTTTTGACAACACTAAATCCTTCTCATTAGATTTAGGAATAATTACTTCCTTTAACCCAGCATCAAGCGCAGCTTCTACCTTCGCAGTCACACCCCCAATCGCTAACACCTCTCCACGAATAGATAATGAACCTGTCATTGCAAGACTTTGTTTAATTGGAACATTCTTCAACGCAGACATAATCGCAGTAGCAACAGCAATCGACGCAGAATCACCCTCAACATCATACGTCTGCAGGAACTGAACAAAAATATCATGCTTCTCTTTAATATCCTCATTAAACGTTTTTAAAATAATCGCTGACACATTCTTAATTGCTTCTTTCGCAATCTCTCCTAACTTTCCTGTCGCAATAAATTCAGCCTTCTCTCCACCAGGTGTCACTTCAGCTTCAATAGGAAGCACAATACCCGATAAGGCTGCACCAGAACCTAATACTGCTAATCCATTTACCCTCCCTACCGCTTCACCTGTCGTAATAATCACATCATACTTCTTCTTATTCTCAATATACTTATCTGCCAACTGCTGCTCTAATGGTCTTGCAAACTTCTTCGCTTTAATCACATGATCTTTTTGAGTAATTGCAGCTTTTTCTTCAATTGCTAAATCACCTGCAGCTCTTACTAATCCCCCTAACTCTCTTAAACGGACAGTTAACTTCCCTGCAATCCCCGCCATTTTCCTTCCTTCTTTAATAATTTCTTCAACAGCCTCTCTGCTAAAATGAGGAATCTTCTTATCTTTAGTAATCTCTTGAGCGACAAATTGGACAAGCTTCTTTCTATTTTCAGGCGTATCATCCATTGTTTCATTTAAATAAATTTCATACCCATACCCTCGCACTCTTGACCTTAATGCAGGATGCATATGCTCCACCGTTTCTAAATTACCCGCAGCAACAAGAATAAAATCACATGGTACTGCTTCACTACTCACCATCGCACCAGAAGACCTTTCAGACTGACCAGTAATAGAATACTTTTTTTCCTGCATTGCAGTCAATAACTCTTGCTGAGAAGGAGGATCAAGATTACCCACTTCATCAATAAATAAGACACCACCATTTGCCTTGTGAATCTTTCCAGGAGTTAACCGTTCATATGCTGGAGTCCCTAACCCACCTG
>JBAZPJ010000053.1:0-8071 GCA_041648255.1 Candidatus Nanoarchaeia archaeon | reverse complement strand
TATGGAAAGGATGTACGAGGTGGTTATTGGAAGGTCAGAGTCTGATCGTAAAGAGTTAGGGCTTCTTGGAACGGTTTTTCTTGGAAAATTATATGTAAAGATGGGCGCAGTTACTTCTTTGTCAAATAAATTATATTTAGATGTTGCAAAAGCTCATGTTATTCTTATTTGCGGAAAAAGAGGAACAGGTAAATGTGTTACTGGGGATACGTTAGTAAGGATGGAAGATGGAAGTTTAGAGGAGATTAAAAATTTAGAGTTTGATAAAAGAAAGGTTCAATGTGTAAATAAAGAGGGAAAAATAATAAGTGCTGAAAAAGATGACTTTTTTAAAAGAACAGTAAATAAGATTTTAAAACTAAAGTTAAGTTGTGGCAAGGAAATTAAATTAACTCCCGAACACCCGTTGCTAACAGAAAAAGGATGGAAGCCAGCCAAAGAACTGGGCGAGGGAGTTTTAATTGCACATGCGGTTGAAAAAGAAATTGAAATTAACGATAAAAGTACAACCTTAATTGAAAAAGAATTAATTCTTGCTTGGAATGAAATTAAAAGTATTGAAGAAATAAATGGTGAAATAGAAGTTTATGACATATCCGTTCCAGAGTTCCATAATTTTGTTGCGAATGATGTTATTATCCATAATTCCTACACCCTCGGTGTCATCGCAGAGGAGATGGCGAATCTTCCTGAAGAAATCAGCCATAGGTTATCTGTTTTAATTATTGATACGATGGGTATTTTTTGGACGATGAAGTTTAAGAATGAAAAGGATGAAGAGTTATTGGATCAGTGGGAACTTCCGAAGAAAGCGTTAGATGTAAGAATTTATACACCAGCAGGAAAATTCGAAGAATACAAAGCAAAGGGAATTCCAGCAGATATTCCGTTTACAATTAAGCCGAGCGAGTTAGGTGCTGAGGATTGGACTGGATTATTTGGTGTGTCGTTATTAGATCCGTTGGGAATTTTGATTGAGAGAAGTGTGGAAAAAGCAAGAGATCAGTTTGATACTGAGTTTGAAATTGAAGACATTGTAAAATTAGTTCAATCGGATGAACGAGCAGATCAGCAGACGAAGAATGCGGTTGAGAATAGATTTCTTGCGACAAAGTCGTGGGGTATTTTTAGTAAGGATGCAACAGAGTTAAAACAGATTGTGGAAGGAGGAAGAGTAAGTATTTTGGATATTTCAGTCTATACCGAGTGGACAATTAAAACGCTTGTTGTTGGAATTTTATGTAAAAAGTTAATGAGAGAAAGAATGGCTGCAAGAAAAATTGAAGAATTGAAAGATGTCGAACGCGGTCATAGTTATTTTAGAAGTACTGTTGAAAAGACTGAAGGTGAACTTCCGATTGTGTGGATTTTGATTGATGAGTTTCATAATTTTATGAGTGCTGAAGGGAAAACCTTAGCGACAGATTCGTTAATTTCTATTCTTAGAGAAGGAAGGCAGCCTGGTGTATGTTTAGTGATGGCGACGCAGCAGCCAGGTCAATTACATAGTGATGTATTAACGCAGACAGATATTGTGATTTGTCATCGTATTACTGCAAGAAGAGATGTTGAAGCGTTAAATTCGATGATGCAGTCCTATGTGACAGGTGATATTCAAAAGTTTTTGAATAATCTTCCTGCAGAGCGTGGTGCGGGTGTAATTTTAGATGATAATTCTGAACGGTTGTATCCAGTAAGAGTACGTCCGAGATTTACATGGCATGGTGGAGAAGCTCCTACTGCGGTGAAAGCTAAAGGAAAAGCTGCGTTGGAATTGGGATTATGATTCTTCCTCAGGTAATGAAAGTTTTCCTTCTTCAATAAGACTGGTTGTTCCTTCTTGTGCTTGTTGTGTTATTAAGGAAACATTTCCCATTTCAGGAAAGCCGGCTGTTAAATACCTATTTCTACATGCACGGTAAGCTAATTCAAGACTATGAAGAATCGTGGAAGCAGGAATAATAAGTTCAGAAGGATAAGTGTGCCCTATTGCAGTAACCATTAATGAAGATGCATCATTCGTAGAATAGCGTTGAGTAATTCTATTCTTTGGTGGGGAGATGCGAAGTGAGATTGATGCAAATTCGTAAGGTAAAGAGTTGCCATAAGAAAAATTAAATTTGGGTTCTGCTTCTTCATCTGTTTCAAATTCTTCAATCGCAGAAATAAATTCAGCTCTAGAAGTAGTAAGTAGTGCATTAGGATCTAAAAGAAATCCAGGAGGTAAGGGAATAAATTGAACACGCAATATATCCAGCCAGTGGGGCGGTGAGAAAGAATATCCATGTCCTGCTAATATTTTTTCTAAAGTCGGCCATGCTACAGCAACAATAGATTTGGGATCTCCATTGATTAAAATTCCAGATGATAAAATTTTAGAGGGCATTATGAATACGCTCAGAAGCTACTTCCATCCGTCACTTCCCTAAGGATCCGCGGGTGTTCACCTCATCATTGCGTAAGTATTGACAGTAAGTTAATCGTTATTAAGTATTCCTTCAACGCTGTCTGGTTGTCCGATTCGTTTCATGTGTTCGCTTAGCGGTGCAGTTTTCATTAAGTCTTCTTGTTTAACGCGAGTTATTGATCCTAAGATGCATCCATCGCTATTTCTTCTTGGAAGATTGTAATAACATTTTTGATCATCTTCTCCGTATCCAACAAGGAAAGGTCCCCGTGATCCAACGATCTTATTGTCTGAATCTTTAAGGTCTAGCAGTTCAAATGCGAATCCGTCAGCTTTAAAGTTGTAGGGAGATCTCCATTTGTCCCAGAAGTTCCTCGTATCTGTTAGTGGAGTGTCCGGTGTTTGGCTTGGGTGAAAGTATTCTTTAGCTTTCCATCCAGTATAGATCCCGAGTGGTGCGGTCAGTGCTGCTCCAAGCAGAGTAAAACCAAGTGCGCGTAGTATTCTTCCCATTGTTCGTTACTTTTCGGTAAGTACAAATTTATTTAAAGCTTGTGTTAGGGTTTTTTATAAGAGGGAATCAAAAAAGAGGGTAATGGTTAATCCTAAGAGTCTGAATCCTTTTGAGACTCCGCAGAAAGGAAGTGATTGGAGTAGAGAAGAGGTTGAGAAAAGAGTTGAAGAAATTTCTAGAGGAATAAAAAAGTTTATTCAAGCATATAATCTGAGAGTGGAATTATTAGAAAAAAGAATGGAAGTGTTACTTCCTCTGGCAAGAATGTTGAATAGCAATAAGGGGGTACTAATTCCAGACAAAGTATTTAAGAAATTAGAATGGTGTAATCGGAATGAGAAAAGATTGATGGTTGTAATTGATGAAGCGAAGAATCCAACATTTGAAATGTTGGTGGATAATCCGTTATTGAAGTGGAGAGGGATTGATGAAAAAACGAAAGCATTAATTGAGCTTATGTTTAAGGAAAAAGAATTTTTTAAGAAGAATGGGTGGAATTGGAGGGGGTGTGTAAAAGGTGCGAAGTATTATGGGAAGTTTATAAAAATATTTTATCAGAATGAGGAGGTGGTTAAACAAAGGTTGGAATTTGAAGAGGCTTATTTGGCAAACGGAGATTTAACATTGTTGAAGAGGTATATCGAAATTTTTTTAAGAGAGATAAAGGCACAAAAGAAGCTAGAACGGTTGCTTTTGAAGGGAAGAACGGTTGCTATTTCTGGAGGGGTGTTTAGTATTATAGGCATAGCAGCGGGGGGTTTTGTGAGTAAACTGTTTATAGACGGATTGTTGGCCGAAGGAGTGGTGATGGATTGGGAAAGAAGTGTAAATTTGGAAAATGGTGTGAATTGGAAAATAGTGTTTTTTGTTGTGATGATAATAATTGGTTGTGGAACAATAGCTAAGGGCATGAGGGGTTTTAGGGGAATTATGAAAAACTATTATATCTTAAAAGATATTTCAAAACAATTAAAGAAACTTCCTTCTGCTAGTTTAAGATAAATTCTATACAAATCCTATAGGTTCGTGGAGAAGGTTGTCCGCATTTTATGATATCTATAATCTTTGCTTTCGGATAATATTTTTTTATTAATTCTTTTTGGTTGTCAAATTCATCCTCTTGTGCGATGGTGTAATAATGGATAGTCGCTCCTTTTTTAGAGATTTGAGAAAGCAACGGTAAGAATTGTTCTGCGCCGTGAGGCAAAGGCATTAAGATTCTGTCAAATTGTCTTCCCAAGTGTGTTGCTACTTCTCGTACATCTCCGCAGAAGAGAAAGACGTTGTTTGTTTTGTTTAGTTGTAAGTTTTTTTCTCCATATTCATGTGCGTCTGGATTGAGTTCAATTCCGTAGATTTCTTTTGCTTTGCTATGTTTAGAAAAAACAATTGGATAAACCCCTATTCCCGAGAACATAACGAGGACTAATTCATTGTTCTTTATTTGTTGTGCAATTCTTAATCGATCCGTGCTGAGTCGTACTGAGAAATAGGTTCGGGTAATGTCTAAGTAAAATTGTGCCCCATTTTCTTTGTGAATAGTTTCAAATGTTTTTTCTCCGGCTAAATAAGTGTAATCCTGGATTCGATACAAACCAGTATGTTCTCCTTCTTTCCTGACAACAGTTTTGATTTGTTTATTTATTTTTAAGAGAGTTTGTGCAATCTTTTTTTCATGTTTGCGTAATTCTTTATCTATTTCTAAGATAGCGATGGTTCCGACAACATCCATAGAAGTTTTTAATTGTTCTAATTCTTTTTTACTTAACTCTTTTTTCAGTGCTTCTTTTAAGGAAGTTTCTTTTTTTAACGAAGGTAACGTTTTCTCAACAATCTTATACCCTATTACTTTTTTTAAGACAGGTAAATAAACAAAGTCTTTATCTCGATTAATTGCATAATCTTTATTTAAATTTCCTTCATCTAAAAGTTTTTTTCGTACAGATTCTGCTTCTTGTTTCTTCACTTTAATGCATTTCATGTTCTATTTATAAAGAAAGGTTTATATAACGATTTCGTTGAGTATAATTGATGTCACTATTAAAGAGGGCTTGGTTAGTGGTAGTGGGATTTTTGTTATTTCTTCCAAGTGTTGTTGCTCAGGCTCCCGCCTATACGTCTCTTTTAAATTTTTATGTAAATTATAGTGGGTTTATTGATTTTTTTATTTATTTTATTGCGCTTGCTGCTTCGATAAAGATGGTTATGAAGAAGCAGTGGGATGATCCGAATCCTGCGGGCAGATTAGTTGCGTTTGCATTGTGTTTTGCATTATCGTTAAGTTTTTCCTTGTGGGAAGTAAAGAATAATTTTTCATTGCTGGATATAGGGGTATTTGCTCCGTTGCTTATTTTAGTGTTAATTATTGCTGGAATTATTAAAGTTGTAAGAAGCGGGGATCATGGAAGTAATCCTAATCAGCCCAATCAAAAAAGAAATTGGGTAGTCTGGACGATTGTGTTATTATTTATTTTGATTATGCTTGCTTATTTGTTATTTCCCCAGTATGTTTCAGGAGTTCCTCGTGTGTTTGGGCAGACATCATTATCAGGAGTGTTAGGAGTTCTTATTGGAATAATTTTAGGCGCGGCGTTGATTGTATTAATTGTGAGGTTAATTATGGGCAGAAGGTGGTATGTTCTTCTTGGAGTAGTGGGAGCACTTTTACTCTTATTAGGAGGATGGTGGTTAATTCCTTATGCTCAGTGGTGGTGGCTCTTAATTCTTTTGGGAGTAGGATCGCTTATAGGGTTGATTGTATATTTTATAAGAAGACCCGGTGGTCATCAGGCGGCTAATCCGAATGCGGCTGGTGGTGGGAATGTAAATGCTCCGCATCTTGCAGGTCATCCCCCTGGTGCTGCTCCTCCTCCCGCTCCGCCTGCAGGGAGAAGGCCTCGTCGTTCTTGGTGGGAGGGAAATGCGAATCCGTTTAGGTGGAGTAGTTTAGAAGTGGAAATTGAAGTGGATCCTCCGTTGCATACGTTTGTAGTGGAGGATAATCCTCACGTAACGTTGACTGCTCATGTGACTGGTGGTTCTGGTAATTATAGTTATTTTTGGGATGATGGGACGGGAAGGTTTGATAGGCCGACATGGTGGCAAAGGCTAAGACATGGCCGTTTTGTAGCAACACAACGGACGCTTCCGATGATGACGACGAGGGATTGGCTTCGTCCGCATGAAACAGAAAGTGAAGTGTGGATTGTTGTGTTTGTTGAGGATAATGCAAGAAGGGGATGGAGATGGACGGGTAAAGCAGATGTAAAATTTAGAGTAAGAACGAGAGGTCATGTGCCGCCTGCTCCTCCAGGTCGTGCAAGAAGAGCTGCTGCTGCAGGTGCAGGATGGTGGGCAAGACGGAGAGCAAATCGTGCAGCAAGAAGAGCCGCAGCGTTTACAGTAACTGTGCATGCGAATCGCGGTCATCCTGATCCAAATGAAGTTGATCAGGCAGTGTATACTGTAACAACAGGTGGAGGAGAGTCTGTAGAGTTTAGTACGGAGATTACTGGTGGTTCCGGGAATTTTGAATATCGGTGGGGAGCGAATGGAAGAATGTTTACCCCTCCAGAGACGCAAGACTTTGTGGATGTACCGTTAGAGCCAATGTTGGGTGGAAGAGATATAATTAGGAATCGCGTTGTGTTTGTTGAAGTAACAGATACTCACACTCATGCAACAAGTAGAGGACAATACGTATTGGGGATTAGGAGAATCTAAATGGGATTGAAAAATAGATTAAAAAAATTGTTCAATTCAGCAGTGGCAATTAGTTCAACAAATGATGGTACGAATAGAAGTGAATTTATTGTTGGTGTTGATAAGAAGATTTCTTTGCTTGCAAGTCCTGATCCTCCTGGAAATTATTTGTATTATTGGAATGATGGTGTTCCAAGAAAACCAACAAAGGATGCAACGTTGGATATTGATCTGAGTTCGTTTACAAAGGTAGGTGAAAATAAAAAAATAGTAAAAATACGTGCAACCAATCTGAAGACGGGAGAAGATTTAACGAATGAGAGAGAGTTTACAATTAAGGTTGAAAAGCCGGTTATTTCTTTAGTAGATCCAAGAAGTTTAAGTGCGGATAGTGGATTAAAGAAAGGAACGTTAGAGATAGAGGCCACTATTCAAAATAGATCCGGTGTGGAGTTAAAGAATATCGTTGTCGAGTTTATTCCAGGCAGGTTAAGTAAAGCCGAGGTAGAAGGAGAAGGATTATTGCAGAGTAGGCCTCAAAAAAGAATTGTTAAAAAATTAAATGTTAATCAGACCGATGATGGCGTTGTAGTAGAGATTGAGAAGGAAGTTGATTTAAAAGATTTCAAAGCGGGTATGTATACAGTTATTGTTGGTAATCGAGATGAAGGATATTTTGATTTATTCTATGTGGATGTAGCAAAGGAATTTGTTGTTGAGATTGTGTATGGAGGTAAAAATCCTGAAGGGATAAGAGTTGAAGCAGGGAAGAAAACAACATTTACTTCTACAATCAAGGATGAAGCGCAGAGAGATGCAGAAAATATTGAACCGTTTGCTCTGCCTAAAGATGGAAGTAAATATATTGCAAGGGTAGAATGGTCAGTGTTTGAAGGAATTTTTGAAGAGTTTGAAAGGGCAAGAGATACTGGAGAGTGGATAGGGGGAGGAGAAGGGAGTAGTTTTGAAAGAACATGGCTATTAAAAGAGCCTACACCTGTAAAGCCTTATACATTATTTTTAGTTGGATATGCTAGTGATGGGGAGATTCTTGATACAGATAGAGTAATAATTAAAGTAATTCATCCCGAGTTTTGGATCGAGATTAAAAGCCCTGTAGAAAATAAAATAATTAAGATAAGAAGAAATAATGAGGGTGTTTTTTCAACAAAGGAAAACATTTGGTGTAAAGTTAATTTAGAAGAGACAATTCCTGAAGAGAGAGTGTGGTGGGTCTTAGTTCCTGGAGTGGTGGAATCATTTAGTAAGAGAGATGTAGCGAAATCAGAACCATTAGGAACGGGAGAGCTCACTGACCTGATTAAGGGAGTGAGAGCTGGGAAGTATACGTTGTTTGCAGTAGTGTTAGAGGAAGGAAGAGATGAAGCAAGACCGTGGAGGGTTAATGGACAGTATATCGAAGATCATCATGTAATTGAGTTTGTTGA
>JBAZPJ010000052.1:0-8166 GCA_041648255.1 Candidatus Nanoarchaeia archaeon | reverse complement strand
TTAGTTTCTCCGTATATTGGAACGATGCATAGTCTTTTTTTAAGAATCTTAAGGGGACATGCAACCCTCATGGGGTATCGTGAAAACTTTACGTTGATTGATGATGCTGATAAGAATAAGATTGTAAAAAATATTTTAAAAGAACAAGGGGTGACTCTAAAAGCGAACGAGATCTATTTTTTTGTGTCAAGTATTGGGAAATTTAAGAATAGGGGGGTGGCTGCTGAAGAGTTAGATCCTAGTTTAAAGTTGGAAGAACAAGGAATGAAGGAGTTTTTGATCGATGATGAAATTTTGTATATTGACGCTAAGTTAAAAAATTTGGTTCCTCTTGTGTATCAAAAGTATCAAGCTAATTTGAAAGCGAATGGGGTGTTAGATTTGGATGATATCTTGTTGTTAATGTATAAATTGTTAGAAAAACATGAAAAACTCAAAGAATATTATAGTAAGAAATTTAAGATAATTATGGTGGATGAGGCGCAGGATTTGAATGTAGTGCAGATGAATATTTTAAACTTATTGCAAAGAGATAATTTGTGTTTGATTGGTGATGATTGTCAGAATATTTATGAGTGGAGGGGTTCGTCTAATGATTTGGTATTTAGGTTTAATGAGGATTATCAAAAAGTAGTATTAAAGGAAAATTATCGTTCTACAAAAGAGATTATTCTGGTTGTTAACAAAACGATTGCTGCGATGAAATCTAAGATTGAGAAGGAGCTTGTTTGTACGCGCTTGAAAGGAGAGCAAGTGGGGGTGGAAGGATTTGATTCGTTTCAGGATGAGGCTGATTTTGTGATTGGCGAAGTCAAAGAGTTGTTAAAAAGAAAGGTAGCGGAGAATAAGATTGCAGTATTGTTTAGGACGAATAATATTGGAAAGTTAGTTGAGCGAGAATTTTTAAAGAATAAGGTGCCCTGTCATCTTGCTAGATCTAAGAACTTTTTTGAGCGAGAAGAAGTGAAGGATTTATTATCTTTTTTAAAATTGAAAGTAAATATGTCTTCTCTTCCTGATTTTGAAAGGGTAGTATCGTTAGTGGAAGGCGTTGGTGAAGTAAAAATAAAAAGGATTGGTCTTCTTGCGAAGCAGAGAGAATGCTCTTATTTTGATCTCATCCGAGAAAAGCAGGTGGGTTTGTCGTTAGGGTTGCAGGATCGTTTGTCCTCTTTGAAAAAGGTGCTTGAAAATACAAATAGAAATCCCATCACGTTATTTTTAGAATTTTTTAAGTATAAAGAAATGTTAGAACGAGCGTATAAAAATGATAATGAACGGGTGAAGGAAAAGTTGGAAAATGTGCAGGTGCTAATGGAATTATTTGAAGGGCATGATCAGTCAAGTAATGGTGTAAAAGAGTTTTTAGATGGGTTAATTGAACTTGAAAAGAGGGAGGGTGATAAAGATAAAGTGACGTTGAGTACGATTCATGGCGCAAAAGGGTTAGAGTGGGATCATGTGTTTTTGATTGAGTGTAATGAGGGTGTTCTTCCGTATTATAGGGATAGTCTTTCAACGTTGCAGAGAGATAGCGAGTTAAGGCTATTTTATGTTGCGTTGTCAAGGGCTAAGGATTTTTTAACAATTACCTATGCTAATTCAAATGGATGGAAAGAGATGCGTCCTTCTTCATTTTTAGAAATAATTTATGATGATTTTAGGGATGCGGTGTAAGTTTCTTTGCAGAGAACCTTTTTAAATAAGTTGGTTTTACTAATTGGTATGATTAATGCAACGCAGGATTCAGTAATTTCTATGTTATGTCCTAGCTTAGCTTATTTCCATTTTAGACTCGTTTGGGTTTAAAGGAAGAATATCTATTTTTCAGCGGGTGTTCTTCCCGGAGCATGTACAATGATTCTAACTACTCAACTCTCAAAAAGCGAAAATGATGATGTCTTGAATAGCTTGGCTATAATCGTGATTGACACGTTATCCGAGCGTCAAAAACACATCCTTCTTTCTCTATTAGAAAAACAAGAAAGTGTCAGTGCAACAAAATTCATTCAAAACGTACTAATTGGTGCTGATTGTTCGCAGTCTACGTTGTGGAATACGCTTCGTTGTTTGAAAAAGCAAGGGCTTGTTGATTTCGCGAATGGAACAGGAAGCATTCAATTAACGAATGTAGGAAAAATAATTGGGGAGAAAGTAAAAAATGACTCCAAGTAAAGCTATTGAAGTAGTGATTCCAACGCGAAATGATTACTTGTATTTAGAAAAGATTTTGAAAACAGTGACAAGTATTGATTTGATTAGCGCGATCTTGATTGTAGATAATAGTACTAGCTCTTCGGTTTCAAAAGAGATTAAAAAAATATGCAATCAGTTTGGTAAGGTAAACTATTTTTTTAGTAGTATCGGTGGAAAAGGAAATGCTATTCGTTTAGGAATATCTCAAACAACTAAGGATGTATTGTTCTTGGATGCTGATCTAGAAAATCTTTCAAAGAAGAGTATTCTTGCTCTAATTAAAAAGTTCAATGAATGTGATGTGGTAAAGGCAAGCTTTTCTCGAAGTAATGGTCAATCAAACAGTTCCTTTGTGAAAGATCAGTTGCAAGTTCTTTTTCCAGGGTTAGCAATTAACAAACCAACTGGTGGAATTTATTTAGTAAAAAAAGAAGTCTTAGAAAAGGTAAAGATTCCTGCCTCGTGGAGTGTGGATATGAGTTTAGTAATTCAAGCGTACCAAGCAGGGTTCAGAATTGGAGAAGTAGAGATTGGAAAAGTGAAAGATAAGGCGCGAACGGAAATGAGTTTGCAAATGTCTAAACGAGAGTTGATTGCTGAATTAAAGGTGATGGGAGAAACAAAATGAATAACGAAGTGTACGTTACAGATACTGTGGAGATTGTGGACAAGATAATGGGAAGTCTAGGGAAAACGTTAACTGAATTAGAAAAGTCAGTAAAGAGAGCTGCAAAAGTTCCTGAAGATGCAGTCATCCTTTCTTATGGTGAGCAACCAGATCCGCCAATTATTAAGAATACTGGAAAATCTATTCTTGCAGAGGCAATTAAACGAAAATTAAAGAGTAGGGGTGTTGAGTCAATTAATCTGCATGATGTCTTGTATAATGATGTTTTTGGAAGTAATGCGGAAGTTTTTAAGGCGTTTGGATTGTCTGCAGCAGATTGTGAGAAATTAGGAAAACAAACGTATGGAGCAGCGCCGGCAACTCCGAAGTACCAAGTAAAGATGCTTGATAAATTAATGGCGTCTATTCCTGATGGTGCGGAGATAGGTTTTCTAAAAACGAAAATGTTGGAATCTTTCCCTGCTCGTCCAGAAGAGAGTATTGGGAGTTTGAATATTCAGGTAAGAAGAAAATTGGAGGGAGTGATACTTCCTTTCGAAGTTGAATATAGAAGGATTGATGAAATAGAAAGTCGCCTAGTCCATGATGAAGATAGTTTTAACCAGCTGCTTTCTTTTTCAGGATTAGAGGGAAAAATGGGTCCAGGCCATTATGTGTTAGCGGAGAAGCCTACAGAAAGTGGGGATGATCGAGGTACGAGAAGATATTTTGTGACTCCTAAGCTAGAAATCATTCATCCTATTTCCAGAGTGGTAATTGGTCGAGTTGGAAATCGAAGAGAATTAACCTATTTCGGCGGATATCGGGGAATTAGTTTAGATGCGAGTAGTCGTGCTATATTGACCTACGCCTTAGCGAAGGGGGGGTTAGGAATTACAGGCGGAGGTTCGGAGTATAACACTCGTGTTGCGCTAGAATATGTCGCAAGAGGAAATGCTATGCCCTTACTTGCTCATATCTCAAACAAGGCATTTGAAACTGCAAAAGGTTTTCCTTTAACTGCTTTGCTTGGAAAGAAAGAAGTTGTTGAAAAAGCGATAGGAATGAAAGGAAGAAACTATTTTATCACCACGACAGGAGATAATATCTTCGCACAGCTTGTGGGAGGAATCAAACAATGAAATCAGTGTTATTTATTTCAGGTCATCCTGATGATCACATGACTGGTGCTGGTTTTTTACTTAAATTGAAAAAGAAAGGATATAACTTGTTTGAAATAGTCTTGACTGGTGGAAGTGGTGGGTATGCTGATCCAAAAGATAAAGAGAAGATTGTAGCAATTCGTGAACAAGAGTTGAAAGAAGCAAGTAAGGTCCTTGGAATCGCAAAAACGTTTCATCTCAAGTATGATGAACATTGTTTGCAGATGAATAAAGATAATGTGGAAATGGTAACGAAGATTATTCGTGAAGTTAATCCTGAAATCATTATTATTCCGAATCGGGATGATTATCATGAGACGCATTTGGAAACGAATCGTATTGCAACAAAAGCAATTCGTACTGCGATGAAGAAGCGAAAGTTAGAGTTGGGAGAGCCAGTGCAGCCGGTGATGGTGTTAGAGTGGGAGCATTCAGTGCCTGCTCAGCCGGATATTATTGTGGACATCAGTGCAGAGTGGGAAACGAAAGAGAAGTTATTGAAATGCTATGCGTCGCAGTTAAACGATCCAGAAGTGCAAAAGACGAGAAGTTTAAATGAATATCGTGGAAGTAGTATTGAGGTTAAGTTTGCGGAAGGGTTTAAGATAAATCGTTTTTTGCCAATGCGATTAGATAAAGTTTTGGATCTTTAATATTTTTTTAATTAATTTCGCATCAACCAAAAATCAAGCAATAACTATTTAAATCTTGAGCCAAACTAAGGTAGTATGAAACTGACAGCGATTATTAAGAAAGGGGAAGAACAGTATGTTGCGCTTTGTCCTGAGGTTGATGTTGTAAGTCAGGGAAAGAATATTGAAGAAGCGTTAAGTAATCTCAAAGAAGCTGTTGAATTGCATATTGAAGTGATGGGTTTGCCTGAAGGGATAGGTAAGGAAGAGGCTCTTGTTACAAGTTTTGAGGTGACAAATGAACAAGAAGTTACCAAGGTTGTCGGGTAAAGAGGTTATTAAAATTCTTTCTAAGGTTGGTTTTCGTGTTGAAAGACAGAAAGGAAGTCATATTATTCTTGTTAAGGAAACTTCTAAAGGAAAAAGATCAACCGTTGTGCCAAATCATAGTGAGATAGATAAAGGAACATTGTTAGAAATTATTCGTCAATCTGGGATGACAAGAGAAGAATTTATTGGACTTGCTTGAGTTAATTAAATTAAGAATAGGGGAAAGGAGGGCAAGAAACTTTAAAAAGGAAATGAAGTGGAATAAGGTAGGTAAAAAAGAGGATGGCCCAGGACGAGATTCTAAGACGTTATAGAAAGAAGCTAGCTGAGCATGTCGAAGATACTTCTCCGGATGGCGAGTCTGATGTTTCTACAGAGTATGAAGAGTTTAGAAGAGAAGCGCAGTCTGACAGAGAATCAAAGTATGAACATTGGTGTAATATTTCTGAAAAATTATTCAAATTTAAAGCAAATG
Organism: Candidatus Nanoarchaeia archaeon; assembly: GCA_041648255.1. Taxonomy (GTDB): domain Archaea; phylum Nanobdellota; class Nanobdellia; order SCGC-AAA011-G17; family GW2011-AR18; genus JAHFKM01. The sequence continues at coordinate 2,763 of JBAZPJ010000052.1, read as the reverse complement.
AAAAGGAAATACCTGAGATTGAACGATCTATTGCTACTGCCCATTTAAAGATTACTCCGACTGGTGCTGCTAGTTTTGCTGCTTTAATTTCATTTTCTTTAATTGGTATTGCAATTGCGTATATTGCTGCGTTTGGATTAATTTCTTCTGATTTTTTAGCTAATCTTGGTGCAGTGCAAATTCCCATCTTCTTTCCGGTATTATTTTTAATTTTAGGCTTTATTGCGTTAAGAGTGTTAGCGAAGATGCCGATATACATTGCAGCTCGGTGGAGATTAAAGGCAAGTAATCAGATGGTCTTATGCATGTTGTATGTGGTTATTTATATGCGTCATACATCCAACTTAGAAAATGCGATTAAGTTTGCGATGGAGCATGTTGGTCCGCCGTTATCTGTGGATTTGAAAAAGATTTTTTGGGATATTGAAACAAGAAAATATTCTACGATTAAAGAGTCTCTTGATCATTATTTAGATTCGTGGAGAGCATATAATTTAGAATTTGTTACCTCATTCCATCTTGTGGAGTCTTCATTGTATGAGTCTTCTGAAGCAAGGCGTTTAGAGTTACTGGATAAATCGTTAGAAGTGATGCTTGAGGGCACGTATGAAAAGATGTTGCATTATGCGCAGGAATTAAAGAATCCAATTACAACTGTTCATATGTTGGGTGTTATTCTTCCGATTTTAGGGTTAGTTATTTTTCCTCTTGTTGGGTCGTTTCTTGGTGGGTTGGTTCAATGGTACCATCTAGCATTTTTATACAATCTTGTGCTTCCTATTGTAGTCTTTGGATTTGGAATGAATGTACTTGCTAAACGCCCAACTGGGTATGGTGAATCGAAGTTTGCAGATAAAGCATTAAAGCCTGGGTTTGATCCGTTCTGGTCCTGTGTTTTTTTAGGAGGATTATTTGTAATTGTAGGGTTATTTCCAGTGATTATTCATGTAATTAATCCTGTTAGCGGCGCTGGTCCTGGTCAGTGTGGTCCTGCGGATTTGGATTTAGGAAGTGTTGGTTGTTTCTTAGATTATCAAAAAAAAGCTGATACGAGTTATGGTCCGTTTGGTCTTGGTGCGTTAGTGTTAAGTTTTTTTATTCCATTTGGATTAGCGTTAGGGTTTGGGATGTATTATCGATTGAAGACAAAGAAGATTGTTGATTTAAGGAATGAAACTAAAGCATTAGAAAGAGAATATGCAGCTGGATTATTTCAATTAGGAAATAGAATTGGAGATGGTGTTCCTCCTGAGATTGCGTTTAATCGTGTTGCCTTAACGTTAGAGGGTACTCCGACAGGCAAGTTCTTTGCAGTAGTTGATAGGAATATTAGAACATTAGGAATGAGTGTACGAGAAGCAATTTTTAATGATAAGAATGGAGCGATTCTTAGTTTTCCTTCTCCTCTTGTTGAATCCTCAATGGAGGTATTGATTGAAGCGTCTAGGAAAGGTCCAAAGATTGTTTCTCAGTCGTTAGTAACGATTTCTAATTATGTTGAAAGTATTAACAGGGTAAATGAAAGATTAAGGGATTTAATGTCTGAGGTTGTTTCTTCAATGAAGTCTCAGATTGCGTTAATGACTCCTGCGATTGCTGGAATTGTGGTGGGTATTTCTTCGATGATTGTTTCTATTATTGTTAGTTTGAATGTGCGTTTTTCCCAGTTGGCGATTGATAGTGGTGGTGTGGAAGGTATGGGCGCTGGGGGTATTGATTCGTTAGTGAATATTTTTGGAATTGAAGGGATTATTCCAGGCTTCTTTTTTCAGTTAGTTGTTGGTGTTTATGTTGTTCAATTAACGTATATTTTAACAAAACTGCAAAATGGAATTGAGAACGGGGAAGATGCAGTGTATGGCGAGTATTTGATGGGAAAGAATATGTATCGCAGTGTCTTCTTGTACGTGATTATTGGGGCGGTGTTATCAGTCTTATTCTACATCCTTGCTAATCAGATTTTAACAAATCAGGGCGGATTGTAAGTTTTATATAGGTCAGAAAAAAGGATAGGAGTATGAAAAAGGGTGAAAAGTCTTTAAGTCTTAATACCATTATTATTTTAGTGCTTGGTTTATTATTACTTTTTATTTTATATAATATTTTTGTGAAGAGGATTGGAGGATTATTGAGATGAAGCGGGGTGAGTTTAATTATATTGTTGAGTTAGTGATTGCTCTTGTTGCGATGATTGCGGTGATTATGTTTGTTATTCAGTGGCGGGATGATTCAAAGGATTTGGGGAATAAAGAAGTGATGCAGGCGTGGATATTAAAAGAGCAGAAGGCTCAGGATCTTACAAAGGCAAATGTTCCTAGTGCACTAGTTCCTCCAATAAGTATCTTGGTTGATGAGCCGGTGTTAATTAACACAGAAGCACAGTTAAATAAAGATGGAAAGAGATTGCTTGCAGATGCGATGGTTGATTGCTGGTCTACATTTAATTATGGGAAGACAAATTTTTTAGGAAAGTGGGGAGAGAGCAATGTGTTTTGTTTTCCATGTTATCATTTTTCGTTTGATCAGAAATTAAAAGATAAACAGATTAGAGGATTAAATGAATTTTTATCTAAAGAGAAACCTGTTGAAGGAAGGGATAAGCCGACGTATTTAGCATTATTAGAAAAGGATGAATCTGCGAGAATAGTTAAAGAAGAAAAGGATATTCTTACTGTTCAAGAAGATCTCTTTGTGTATTTCTTTGCTACGTCTAGGTCGGGATGGGAGGTTGTGTGGAAGGGAGCTGCTACGGGTGCGGTTGCT
>JBAZPJ010000051.1:0-8246 GCA_041648255.1 Candidatus Nanoarchaeia archaeon | reverse complement strand
AGTATTTCAAATAAATAAACTCTTTCCTTTAATTGATAAAAAGGCATTAGGAATTATCCTCAGTCTAATTGGATTAATGTTGATTACAATTACAGGCGCATTAGGTGGTTCTATTGTGTATGGAACAGATACTGATCCTGTTGTGAAGTTGATTTATAAAATTCTAAGATTATTTATCAATATCTAATAGTAAGGGGAAAACCTTAGTATTTAACAGGGTTTATTATAGAAGAGATGCTTACTAAAAATATGAAAAATATAAACCAAATAATCTTTGGAGTGGCTATGCTAATTATCTTAATGACGAGTGCATGTTCCTTAAATCAAGAAAGTAATCTTTCAAATGAAAAGATCAACGAGTGGGGGGAGAGTTTAGCAGGATGGTCAAACAATCATTGTGAAACAATAAAAATAAACGGATTGGAGATTAACAAACAGGGGCCAAATGCAGGGGGGTGTAGTGGTTATTATTATAAAGGTGGATTTACAAGTAAAGAAGAGACAGATGTGTTTAGAGAAAATATTAAAGGATTGGCAGTAAAAAGTTCTTGTGAATATAATCAGCTAAACAAGTACCTATCTAAGAAAATCAATTCTGACTCGAGAGAAACTCTTTTAAATAATATTTCTTGTTTAGGGAAAGTTGAATTCTTAGAAGGAGAATGGAGTGTTTGGTAACTATTCTTTAGGTGCTGCTTCTTCTACTTTATCTTCCTTTACCGCTTCTAAATGTCTGCATTTTGGATATTTAGGACAAGCAAAGAACATTCCGTATGCTCCGCGTCGTAAGACTAATTCAGTTTGACATTTTGGACAATTCTTTTTAATTGCGAGTAAGTGTTCTGGTATCTTCTTACTGGGACATTCTGGACTGATGCAGTATTCAAGAGGTTTTCTTTTAGGTTTGAATAATAATACGAGGGGTGATTGGCAAACAGGACATACTTTTTCAGTATTTTTTAATTTTACATTTCGCGGTAGGGGATACGTTGTTTTACAATCAGGGTATTTGTTGCATGCTGCAAAGAATCCAAATTTTCCGCGTCGAATGTGTAAGTTTCCTTCTTCGCAATTCTTGCATTTTCCTAAGTAGCTTTCTTTGTCTTGAGTTTCTCGTGTTGCTGCTCCTAGTTCTGTTCCTATTTCTTTTTCATGTTTTTTAAAAGTGGTAAGGGTTTTATCTAAGGATTTTTTTGCAATGTCAATAATGTCTTCTTTCGTCTTCTTTCCTTCAACAATAAGTTCCATTTCTTCTTCAAAGGTTCTCGTGAGTGCTTGATCAAGAATTTCAGGGCAATATTTCTCTAAAGTGAGAATTGTTCTCATTCCTAAGTCTGTGACTTGAATTGATTTTTCATGGATGTAGTTTCGATCGTAGAGATTTTGGATAATAGCACTGCGTGTAGAATTGTGAACTAAAACATGATTATCAAGCATAAAATTAGGGGAAGAAGGAGTATTAGTAATATCATAAACGTCACCGCTGTAATCAATTTTATTTACTGAGAAAATGGATTTTGTCATAAGTTCTTCATTAATGAGTTCTTCTCCGATAAATGAGTGGAAGGTTTTATTTGGGTTAGAGATAAGTTCATAAAGAATGATTTTTCTGGGTCTTTGGCTAATGCCTACCGTTTTTTTTCGAATAAATCCTTGGTGAATAAGTTGATTAAGATGATAACGAAGAGTGTCTTGTTTTAAGCCAAGTTGCGAAGCAATAAAAATCGAAGGTCTGGAAGATTCTGTGAGAATACGCAGAACATTTTTCTGCAAAAGTAATTTTGAGATTCCCCCATAGCAATAGAACCTAGAAAGGTGGGAGATGAGTCGCTGTTTCTTAGTAAGAGAGAGTATTGGGATTTGTTGAAGGAAGAGAGCGATGTTAGTTTTACCCCGGATATAAAGTTTATATTGTTTTTTTGAAATAGTTGATTCGATGTTTAACGACAAAAGAGCTCTTTTTAGGTCTTCAAGCATTCTAAAATTAGTGTTTGAAATGAAAATTTTTGGTTCGTCCTTTGTAGTATGGCCTTCATCGTCAAAAAGAGCGCCAATAAGCTCTGGATAAAAAGGTGAAGAAATTAATAGACTTACATCTTTAGTTAAAAGTTCCTTAGAAGTTATTGCTAGAATTCTACCAACGTGTGCTGGAACTCGGACGTAGTATTTCCCTCTCTCAGCAGGTTTAGAAGAAAGCTGAATTCCAAAAAGAGTGTTTATATCCTTAATGAAGCGATTGATTAAAGAAAGATTTTTATTGTGGTATCTAAAGTCATAACAGTTTTCTCTTTTGAGTTTTTCTCGGTCTATATATCCATCTCCAATCAAATTTCCTAAAATCCTAGATAGGGCACTATTCACCTGAAGTGGGAAAGGATTTTTGAAAGTTTCTCCTTGTAAACTAATAAGTTGATCTGGTTTAAAGTTATCAAAAAACCTTAAAACGTAAATCGGAACCCTCTTTTCTTGTTCCCATCCCGAAATAGTAGACTGTTTGACTGAAAGGAGTTTAGCCACGGCATACTGACTTTCTTTTCTGAAAGAGCGCAAATCAAAATTTGCAAAGAGATTAGTGGAGAGATCGCATTTTTTAAGAAAATCTTCCCAAGTTTGAACAATTGCTCCGGTTTTATCAATCCAGCTATGAACCGCTACGGCTTTATCTTCCCGAGTTAATTGAGAAAGGGGTTTATAGTCGAATTGTTTATTTTCGTAGCAAAGAATAGGATGTTCTGAAGTTGCTTGAAGGGAAGATCCATCTGCAAAGGTAAGATTATATACTTGTTCAGAGGGAGTTAATTTTCTTTTAGAGATAAGAGGATAATGGGATTCTATAATCTTTCCATCTTCAAGAGAAATACATTCATGGAGGTGATTAATCGAGAGCGCCATATTATTTTCATACTGTTCTGGAATTTTAAAAGATTGCTCAAATAATTCCGAAATTTTCACGGATTTTGGTTCAGAAGATTTAACAATGACTCGAGTATTTCCGGTGAGACACTTTGTTCCCAGATTTTCTTGTTCAAGTTCTTTGACTAAGGATGCTTCTGTATATCTTTTTGGTGGTTGTGTTTCTTTATCATACAGTTTAATTTCATCAACGTTAACAGTTTCTCCCTTAATTAGACTACTAAATTCTTCTTCTTCAAATTTAACAAATGGTCCGTAAAGCGTTAACCATCCTGCTTCTTTAGTCCTAGTACCTTTGGTTACAAATAATTCATCTGCGTCATTTAAAATAACAGTTAACGTTTCTCTCTTGGCAGCTTCTCCAAAGACAGAAAAGAATCTTCGTACAATTAATTCATACAACTTTAACTCTCTTCCCTCTAATTTATTCGGCAAGTCTCCAGTAGGATGGATTGCTGGGTGTGCTGCGTCTACTTTTTCTCCTTCATGAGGAATTAATTTTGTTTTATTTAATAAAAAAGTACATTCTTGATTAAATCTCTTTTTTAATTTCTCTAATATTTTTTTATAATTCAAAGCAGGTGGAAGTTTCTGTGAACTCGTACGAGGATAACTGATCCATCCATTAGAATACAAGTCTTGTGCGATAATCATGGTTTGTTGGGGCGTTAATCCAATGGTAGAATAAGCTTCAATCTGCAAACTAGTTAAGTCAAAGGGGGTAGGAGGTTTTACTGTTGATTCTCTTGTTTCTACGCTTTCAACAATTGCATTTTTTCCTTTGGTTTTTTTAAGAATTGTGTCTGTTTCCTTCTTGTCCCAAAACTTTCCCGTCTTATGCCAAGCGCTAATTGCTTTTCCCTTCGCTTCTCCGAGTAATTCTAGTTCCCAGTAGGGTTCTGATTTGAATGCTGCAATTTCTTTCTCTTTATCTGAAAGTAATTTAAGTGCCGGTCCTTGGACTCTCCCCGAGCTTAACAGTTTAAAACCACCGGTAGCATGTTTGACGCTTAAGGTAAGCGCTCTGCTAAGATTCACTCCGTAAAGCCAATCCAGTGAATGACGTGCTAATCCTGATTCAATTTGGGGGAAATCTAAGTGTGCATGTACCTTATCATAACTTTCTCGAAGTTCATCTGTAGTTAAGGTTGAGAATTTCATGCGTTTTGCATCTTTTTGATTGCAGAGGAAACGGAGGATGTTATAACCTATGACTGACCCCTCGAGGTCATAATCAGTAGAAATGATAAAATTGTCTGCGTCTTTTGCTAATTTTTTAAGTGCATCTAAGTAGGCTTTTGCAAATGCTGATCCTTTGTCTACTTCGTAAGTAGGTTTCCATTCAAAGTCGTAGATAGGATAGTGCCACGCTTTCTTATTCTTCTCTCCTAAGGTATAGAGATGACCAACCGCACATCCAACAACGATCTTTTTTCCATTATGTTCTAACTCGTAATAAGGAACTTTGCCTATTGCTTTTTTCACAGGTTTTTTGTCTGCGAGAGCTTCGGCTATCTTTTTGGATGCATTCGGTTTTTCAGCTATAATCAAAGTATATTTTTCGGACATTTTACGGAAAATTGGGGGGAAAATATATAAACCTTTGTAGACTAAGAGAAACATGAAAGGGGTTATAGAAACAATTCTAAAAAATCAAGGAATAAGCTTAAACGAACTGGCTAAACGAGTCGATTGTTCATCTTGGAGACTTAAGAATTGTAAAAACAAGGGGATGGACTATCTCAATAAAGAACAGAGAGTAAAACTGAAGAGCTTATCTAAACTTGTTTCTTTAAAGATCAAAAAAAGAAGTTTAATTTTTAAGCAAGACAAGAAAGAATTTCTTAATACCGAAAGCATATTTAACAAAAAGTCAAGATCGGGATATAAGATCTATTGCAAAAAAGGAATTGGGAAAACTAGGTTTTGGTATAGACCCGATACAAGGGGAAGAATAGAATTAAATTTGCCTGCAAAGATTTTTTTAGATGAAAGGTTTATGATTAATTTAGGATTGTCTGTGGGGGATGGCTTAAACAATCCGGGGATGAAAAATGGACATTATAATTTTGTAAATACAAATTACGATTTAATCGCACTTAACTTCAATTGGTTGAAGGAGGATTTCAGGTTAAAAGAGGAGAAAATTGAAGTTTATGCTACTGGAAGTTTAAATTGTGATAAGAAAGAAGAAAAGAGAAAACTGGCTGAAGCCCTTCAGATAAAAGAAGAAAAGATCAGATTTTATAAACGTGAACGAAATAAGAAGGTGGGCGTAGGGATTCAAGTAAGCAATCGCATTTTTCAAGAGTTGTACCTGCAGTTATTTCCAAAACTAAAGAATAGAATTTTAGAAAAGGGGACCTATAGGAGAGCTTTTCTTAAAGGTTTGTTTGCAGCAGAGGGCCATATCAAACATAGCATTTATGAAACGATAGAAAGTATAAGTTTTTCATATAATCCAAAAACAGAGATCAAGTTGAGTCGATTTGTAAGGTTATGCCTCAGAAAAGAAGGAATAAATGCAAAAATGGAAAAAAGAGGAGGGATGATTTATTTCTGTAGTTATGAACAGATGGTTAAATTTTATTTATTAGGGATATCGAATTTACATAGAGAGAAAAAAGAGAAATTTGAAAGATTGTTAAAAAAAGCAAACGTTTCTCTGCACTTAAATAAGGACTATAAGGCTGAAAAAAGAGAAATATCACAATTACAGTTAAGTAAAAGATGGAATGTTTGTCAACCAACAATTTCACATTATGAAAATAGAAAAAAGATTGGTTTAGATTTAGCAAGAAGAGTCTTGCCGGAAAGGAAATGGAGGGGTTCAATAGATCATATCCAAATTTCAAATAGTAAAATAAGAGATAAAAGATGTATTAAGTTTATTATAAATCATTTAAAGCAGGTTTAGAAAGAAGATTATTTAAAGTGGTAGGCTAAAGAAAATGGATGTTTGAAGGGATACAGCGGCGACTAAGTGAGTTTTTATTTAAAAGAAAGTTAAAAGAGTTTTGTAAAGAATTAGAAAATTATAGTGCTTCATTGATTTTTTTAATATTACAAATGAATAATGAATTTGAACGGTTGGGGAAAGAGATGACGAGGCACGTTAATTATACAAATAGGACTGATGGGAGAGAAGGGTGGGAGTATTATCGGGAAGTGCATTTAATAGGGGCGATGATGGAGCAGATAGGTAAAACTAGGAAAGCAATAAAGGATGTTCAAAGCATGATCAGGATAATTGGATCAAGCAATGAATTAATGATGCAAGAAGAAATCCCGGAGCAGTACCAAGCAGTTATGAAGAAATTTGTCAAAGAAGAAAAAGAGAAGTCGCGACCATTAAAGTCTTCGTTAAATGCAAAATTAGCAATTCTCTCAGATAAGAAGATAGACGCTGCAGCGAAGAATGCCCGGTCGCTTTTGAAGTATTATAAAGAAGAGTTTGTTCTTAATCTTAGGGCATATATTGATTCAGCAAGTGATGAGTATAGAGAATATAAATTAGTAATCAATAATTTTTTAGAAAATGTTGAGCCGTTATTAGTTTAATTCTAATTCTAAGATTTTTCCCTGTTTTCCTACATTAATTACCCTAGTAGTTCCAATCATGTCTTCCATGCCTGCTGCTTCGTGGATGTGCCCACAAAGAAGTAAATCCGGTTTAAAGAGGTCTATTGCTTTTTTTACGCCCTTGCTTCCTGCTCCGGGAATGATTTTGTCTACAATTGTTCCAGAGGGATGAACATGTGTAACCATAATCTTCTGTTTAGTTTGTTTAACATTATAAAATCCTTTTTTTAAAGTGTCAAATGCTTCTTCATCGCTGAGGGCTTCAAGACCAACGTTTGCCCCACCGCATCCAAAGAATCCAATGTTGTAATATTGAGTAGAAGTTCCATGTAAGTTTCTAATAGGGTACAAGTCTGCTAAGAAGTCTCCCAGTGCAAATCCATCATGATTGCCTGGTACGATTAAGACTTTTTTCCCTTTGTCTGTAAATGGTTTGATAATATTGTCCGTAGGAAGGTGGCTGGTTAAATCTCCGCAAAGGATAACTAAATCTACCTTTTCTTCTTCTGCTTGAAGTGCTAATTTTTTGATTTGAGAAGTATCTCCATGCAGGTCGCTTGCTGCTAAGATTTTGAGGGTTTTTTTCTTGTTTTCCATAACTAAGTTCTAATAGGCTTACTTGCTTATAAGAATAACCCGTTTATATAGTTAATTACTGGTAAGTGGGTACAGAAAGGAAGACTTATATAGTCCGGCTGCTAACAAAATTGATGGCTATAGAATTTACTTCTTACAGCGATGATCAAGAAAATCGATGGTTTTATCAGAAGGGAAAAGAACGTGTAGCGGTGCGTCATAGAAAGTTTGATGATAAGTTTAGTCCAGCGTTTGAATTAGAGTATAAAGAGAGAGAAGGAGAGCAGTGTGCTCTTTATGAAAAATTAATTCTCGAGTACAATAATACCGTAGAACTATTCCTATTCGAAGAAAGAGATCGAGGAGCGAAAACAAGATGTATAAGTAAACCCCGCCTTAGTAACGTTCCAAATTTAGGGAGATACTGGTCAGAAATAGAGACAAGCAATCTTCCTCCTGAAAAAAAAGGATTAGTGAAACTTCTGTATGAAACGTTAAAGAGGAATAAATGAAAAGATCGTTTAAAGAAATCTATTAAACTATAACCTCTTCTAAGCCTTGTTATAACCTTAAACTTCTCTTAGTTTTCTTACATATGTTTCAGCACAGCTAATGCTGCAAAAGAAAAAGGTTTGTCCTCGAAATTCTCGTTCTACAACATGTTCGTCTGTTAAGAGTTTAGCACAATTTCCACATTTAACTTCAGAATTACCTTGTTCATATCCTTGAGCAAATCCTTCTTCTACGTTTGAGATTTCATCTTCTGCTAATAATTCTTCTCTTCCTTCTCCAGTGTAGACGTCTTCTTCTTGAGGCATAGCTATTTTTTACTAACCTTCTTTTTTGTTACTTGTTTTAATACTTTTATTTCTTTAAATCCTGTATATTTATGTAAGGCTTTTGGTATTTTAATACTTCCGTCTTTTTGTTGATGATTGTCAACTAAGCAAGCAAGCATTCGTGCTGCAGAGAGGGCAGTATTATTTAACGTATAAACAAAAGAAAGTTCATTCTTGTTTTGATATCTAATGTTCGCTCTTCGTGCTTGGTAATCTAAACAGTTAGAACACGATCCTAGTTCTCGATAGGCTTTTTGACTTGGGAACCAGCATTCAAAGTCTACAGTTTTTGTTGGTACTCTTCCTATGTCTTGTGAAGCTAAGACAACAAATCTA
>JBAZPJ010000050.1:0-8283 GCA_041648255.1 Candidatus Nanoarchaeia archaeon | reverse complement strand
CTCTTCTTCATATCGCGTTCAAGGCTAAGCAATCCTTTGTCTTTTTCTATGAAGGATTTTAATTTTTCTTGATGTTCTTGTTTTTGTTTTAATTCTTGGCTTACTTTATTATATTCGTTTTTGTGTTCAATGAAGAGGTTAAACGCTTCTTCCTGTGTTTGTTTTAAGGCGGTTATTTTTTTAGAGATGTCTAAGAATTTTTGATAATTATTATCTTGTGTCATCATTCTAATTTGGTGGTGGAATTCGTCTGCTTTTTTCCTCGAATTTCTGATTTCATGGTCGAGTGTTCTTGATTCTTGGATAAGTTTGAATGCTTCTGCGGATTCTTCATAGGCTCTTTTAAGTTTCTTAATTTCTTCCATTAACTTTTTTTCTCGTTCAAAATTTGTTTCGATCTCAACTTTTTTCTCTAAGTAATTAATTTTCTCTAAGAGTTTTGCGGGCTCTATTTTTCCATTGTACTCTTCAAATGCTTTTTCTTTTTCGCTGTGTAGTTTTTTAATTTTATTAACCAAATCTTTAACTTCGGAATTATACTTCTTTCGTTGTTCTTTTAATGTTCTGACTTCTGTAGATTTTTTATCCATTTCTACTTTAAGATCTTTAATTTCTTTGATTAAGTCTTTAATTTCTTTTTTAAGTGATTCTTTTTTTTCAAACCAATATTCTTTTTTCTTGGAGATATCGTGTAATTTTGTTTTTATTGCAGAAAGTTCTGTGTGTACGTTTCGATATTCTGTTAACGTAGGATTTTCTGTCTTGTTCATGGAGTGGGAGTGGGCTTTTGTGTGGGGATTTAAACCTTTTGGACATATTTTTTTTTACAAAGATTTATATAACGTCTTTAATGAGAGGTTTAATGGCACATTTATTGGCAAAATTAAGGGGGGCGAAGTTTTCTGAAATAAGAAAAGCGTTGAAAGCTGATGCTGCGAAACATGATGAACAGGGGCTGCATTTGGAGTATGTGTGGCGTAATGCAGATAGTCAGGAAGAGGTCTATTTTATTTTCCGTTCAGATAATTTGAGTCGAGCCAGGCAGTTTATCCGAGATACGCATAATGCGGCGCGTAAAGCGGATCCTTCTGTGAATTTACCGGAGATTATCTTTTTAGAATAAGGCATTTCTTGTCTGGAAAAGATAAAAACTTATATAGGTCTTGAGTCAAAAAGAGTGTAATGGAAAAGAAGTGGGATTTGTCCGAATTAATTCCTCCGCCGGGAAGCAAAGGGTATAAACAGTTCTTGCAAGAGTTAGAAGGGGAAGTTAAAAAGGTTGAACTAGTTCGATCAAAGTTGAATAATTTTACGGGGAATGATTTATTGCAGGTAATTAAGACAAAAGAACGTATTGAAGAGCTTTCTAATCGTCTTGGGGCTTATGCTTATTTGGGGTATTCTGTTGATACACACAATTCGCAAGCAAGAGCGTTCTTATCTGAGATGGAGAATCTAGGCGCTGATCTTTCTAATCGATTATTATTTTTTAATTTGTGGTTTAAGAATCTTGATGAAAAGAAGGCAAGAGAATTAATGAAAGCTGCTCCTAAGTATCAGTATTATTTAGAGAGAATTAGAGAGACAAAGCTGTATTCTTTATTAGAAAATGAAGAAAAGATCATTAATTTAAAAAGTTTGTCTGGAACAAATGCGTTGGTTAAAATCTACGATCTGGTTAGTGCTTCGTTAACGTTTGAGATGACGGTTAATGGAAAGAGAAAGGCGTTGAGTGAAGAAGAGTTAAGGAATTTTGCAAAAAATCCTGATGCAAAACTTCGTGCTAGCGCGTATCAAGAATTAATGGGCGTGTTTGGAAAGCAAGGGCAGGTGTTGGGTGAAGTGTATAGAAATATTGTGACTGATTGGAAGAATGAGTGTTTAACGTTAAGGAAATATCCTTCTTCAGTGAGTGTACGAAATATTTCTAATGATATTCCGCAAGAGTCCTATGATGCATTGATTAGTAGTGTAAGAAAGAATGCTCCTATTTTTGAAGATTATTTTAAAATGAAGTTTAAGTTATGCGGCGTAAAGGATTTTTCTCGCTATCATATTTATGCTCCGTATGGTGCGAAGGAAAAGCAGTATTCGTATGAAACTGCTGTAAAGATGGTGATGGAGAATTTTAACAAGTTCTCTCCGAAGATGGCGCAGTTAGCGCAGAATCTTGTAACAAAGAACCATATTGATGTTCCGATTAGAAAAGGAAAGCGTTCTGGTGCATATTGTTATTCTATTACTCCACAGACTACTCCCTATGTGTTGTTGAATTATGATGGAAGTATGAGAAATGTATTTACACTAGCTCATGAATTAGGTCATGCGGTGCATGGACAATTATACAACGGTTCTATCTTAAACTATAATGCTCCCATTCCAGTTTGTGAGACTGCTTCTATTTTTAGTGAGATGTTGTTATTTGATAAGTTGCTCGATGCAGAGAAAGATGTCGAAGCAAAGAAAGCGTTACTTGTGATGAAGATTGATGATATCTATGCTTCTATTCAACGACAAACCTACTTTACGATTTTTGAAGAGAATGCGCATCGGATGGTTGGCGAGGGTGCGGGTGTTGATGAATTAAAGAAAGAATATGCTAAAGAATTGAAAGAGCAGTTTGGTTCGATGAAAGTTCCTGAAGAATTTTCTTGGGAGTGGGTTGCTATTCCTCACATGTTCCATAGTCCATTTTATTGTTATGGGTACGCCTTTGGAAATTTACTGGTATTAGCGCTGTATAATCGGTACAAGGAAGAGGGAAGTAAGTTTATTCCTAAATACTTAAAGATTTTAGAGTATGGGGGAAGTGAACGGCCAAAGAAGATGTTAGATGAAGTAGGATTTGATATTAATTCAGAAAAGTTTTGGAATTCTGGGTTCCATTTAATTGGAAATTTAGTGAATGATTTAAAGAGGTTAAAATGAAAATAAACTTGGTCTATTACCTCATTCCGTATAATGCTGATTCAGTAACGACTCATACTGTTGAAGTTCATCCAAAGAAGAGAATTGAGGATCTTGTGAAAATTTTAACATTTGTGGAAGCTGTTGCTGAGTATCAGATTAGTGATAGGAAGATTGGTGCTTGGACAAGAGAAGGACCGCTTGTTGATGGAAAAACATATCGGGTAAATGTGAATGATTATAAAAAAGCGAACAAGGTTATTTCTGGTGGTACAATAAAAAAGTTATATGCTTTGTTAAAAGTAGAGTAGAATTGTTTTTATTTCTAAAATTTAATTAAAAAAAGAAAAAAAGATTTAACCGAATAATCCGGCTAAACCTGCGCTTGCTTCTTCAGCTGATTTCTTTTCTTCTTCTTTCTTAGCTGGTGCTGCATGACTCGGTCCTGCTGCGGCTGCTACTGGTGCTGCTGCCATCATTGGCACTGCTGCTTGTGCAATAGCTTCCTTAATATTTACACCATCTAGTGCTGATACGAGTGCTTTAACTCGTGCGTCTTCTGGTTTTACTCCAGCAGCTTCTAAAACTTTCTTAACGTTTGCTTCGTTAATGTCTTTTCCTGCTGTGTGGAGTACCATTGCTGCGTATACGTATTCCATTGTTTGTTCCTCCGTTGTGTTTGTTATGCAACCGTTAGAGCGCCCATCTTGGCTTGTTTATTTTCTTATCCTGTAATTTTTTTAGGATTTCTTGGGCCATGCGTTCCTCTTCTTTGAATCTGTCTTGAGGGCTGGGTTGACTGGGAGGTAATTCTTGTTTAATTTCTACAGGTTTAATTGGTTCTGGAATGGATTGTTGAACAGGTAATTCTTCTCTGACCTCTTGAACATGTTTAATTTCTTGTTTTGGCTCAGTTTGTATTTCTTTAATTAATTCAGAAGTTACTTGTGGTTGGGACTCAGGGTCCCTCCTTTGATGGTCGTGGTGCTTGTGGTTCGTAAGTATGAGATTTCGAGACAATCATTTTTGCTTCACGTTCAGCTTTAGTAATCATTTTTGTGACAGTGCCGCTGGTTAAGATGTCTTGTGATTCTGCTAGTGCTTCTGCGTCGCGTGCGGCTTTTTGTAATAATAATACAATGTTTTCTTTAGTTGGATAACCAATATTGAAAGCAAGGTTGAATGCTTGGCTTGCTGCTAGTTTGAGGTTATTCATGTATGCAGCGTCGTCTACTGAGAGTACGGATTTGGTGAAGATGATTCCTTGTTCTAAGGTAGCTAATAAGTTAATTCCAATTTCCATTGGTTCAATGCCTAAGCGGGTGATCATTGCTGCGGCTGGTCCAGAAATTACTTCTCCTTCTTTAACAATGATTTTATCTTCTTTGATGGTAACTTTTCCGTCTTGGATTGTTGCTTTGATTCCTAATGCGCCAAGTTCTCCAATAACTGGTCCGGGTGCGAATGGTGTTGGTCCTGCTGAGATGAGAATATCGTTTGGTGCTGTCTGTCCAGGTTTTGCTGGTGCTGAGCTTTTGCTTTTATTTAATGTTTTTGCGAGTTTGAAGGGGTTTTCATTTGTTAAAAGTAAGGCAGGCATTCCTTTCATCGTTGCTTCTAATTCTTCAATGCCTTTGACATTTCCTTTTAATCTCTCGATCGCGATTTTAATTAGACGCGCTTTTGTCATGATAATCTGAACATTTTTTAGATTATTTCTTAGTTTTTGTAATTGGGGAGAAGGCATGTTTGTCATGTCTGCTACTCCGATAACGGAATATTTTTGTAAAAGTTCAACTAGTTCGGTGACTTTATCTTTTTTCCATTGTGCGACGTGAGCTTCCATGGTTACTTTTTCTTTGCTTCCTCTTTCTTTTTCATGTCTTCTATCTTGTAGGGTTGGCCCATGGTTAATTTAAGTAAAACGTTTTTTAAATTATTTTTTTCTTGAGGTAGTTTTGTTAAGAGGGTGTTATAGACTGCCAAAATGTTGTCTGCGATATCTTCATCTTTAAGAGTATCAAGGCCAATGGGTAATTTAACGCTTAAGTCGTTTTTAGTTTGGACACGTGCTAAGGTTTGTAATCGTGCGACTAAGGGTGCTAATTGTGCTGTTGCGGGAACGACTGCTCCTGCTTTTGGGCTGGGCATTTTTCCTTTCGGACCAAGAGTTTTACCAAAAGTTGCTGCGACTTGGCTCATAAGATCTACTTGTGCGATAAAGTAATCGTGATCGTCTGCTAACCTTTTTTGTTCTTTCTTTTTATTCATCCATTTGGGAAATTCGTCTTTAGGAATAGTAGTATCAAAGACTTGTTTTGATTGTGCGGTGAGTTGTGCGTCTACAAGTCCGCATACTCTGATTTTTTTCCCTCTGTTGTGGGGTAGGTTAAGATAGAAGTCTACTTTTTGGTCTGGCTTTTTTATGTCTAAACCTTGTAAGTTGAAGATTAAGTCAAAGTTTTGAGTAAATTTTCTTTTAGGACTTTTTTCTCTAATTTCTTTCAGAAGGGTGAGTAGTTGTTGTTTTTCCATTGTAAGTCCTCCTACCCATTCGAGTAGTGCATGCGGATCTTGGTGTGAACTGGATCTTGTTTATAAAGATTTCTAAGATTTTTTTTAGATGATGTTCATAAATCTAAGGAAGAGGAGGAGTAATATAACGAGAGACACACCAAGGATAATTCTTGGATCTATCTCTCCTTTTTTAGATAGAGACTGTTCAACTATCTTTACTCTTAAATCCATCGTATCAAACTGCTTTTTGAAGTTTAAATCTCTTTTGATTTCAAAAACTTCTTGTTGAGTGGAGGTTAGTAATTGTTTTAGTTCCCGATACTTTTTAGGAATAGAGAGTAGGATTGAACCAAGAAAGATAAGGAAAAGAATGATACCAAAGGTGATTAGTGCGGGAAGAACAACTTCTGAAGGGCTTGTTTTAAAGAGAAAGTAAACGGGGATAGAACCAATGATCAGGGTGAATATTTCAAAAAGAGTAATTTTTCGTTCCATAGAGAGAATAAAGAAAGTTTCTTTTATATGTCTTTGCTCGTTTTTTCCCCGTAAATCCTTCAAAGAATTCGTGATTCCTCTAATTATATCGTTCAAAGTGAATGTGTTCTCTTTGATATCCTTTTTGTTCTAAGAGAGTAACCATTTCTAAAACCATATCTTTTAGGCCACAAATGTAAAAGTGTTTATTCTTATCTGAGCTAATATGTTTTTCTAATAATTGCTGAACTCTTCCTGTTTCTCCCTCCCAATTATGGTCTGGTCTTGTAAGGGTAGAAAGAAAATGAAAATTAGAATGTTTCTTTGCTAATTCTTCAAAAAACTCTCGATAAATAATTTCGTTTTCTGTTCTATTTCCGAATAATAAATAGATTTGATTTGTAGCTTTTTTATCTTCTAATAAGTCTAGTGCCATTGCTCTAAATGGGGAGATGCCTGATCCTGTTGCGATCATGACAATGTCTGCTTCGGTAGGATATTTTAGGGTAAAAAGGCCGAATGGTCCTGTTGCTTGAATTTGTTCTCCTTCTTTTAATGCGTGTAATGCGATTGATCCTCCAGTGCTGTTGGATGCTAATTTAACACAGAAGTGAAGTAAGGATTGTTTGTAAGCGGGTGAAGCGATGCTCATTGCTCGTTTGAGAAGTTGTCCATTTGCTGGTATTTCAAGCATGAGCCATTGTCCGGTTTTATAAGTTAAAGGTTCATCTAAGAGGAAATCGAATCCTTTGACGGTGGGAGTAAGTTGTTCTATTTTTTTTAAGGTAAGAGTATGTTTTTTTATCATCAAATGCTGAAAATGAGGAGGTTTTTAAAACTTGTCTTAAGAGAGTTCATAGACAATGAGTTCTTCAAAGAAGATGTTTTCTGAATCTATTTTTGTATAAGTATAAGAATATTTTCGAAAGAGTAGTTCTACTTCCCCGGTTAAAGAAGAAACAACAATCAATATTTTTCCATCCTTATTTAAAAATCTCTTTGCTTGTTTTAAAAATAATTCTAACAATTCTGATCCGACAACGCCGCCAGTAGTAATGAGTCTTGTTTCTTCATCTTCTTGGTCTTCTCTTGGTAAATAGGGTGGGTTAAAAAGAATTAAGTCAAACGTACCTTTAACTGCGGAAAATAAATCTGAATGGAGAGCGTCGATGCCTTTTTTCTTAACTAATGCTACTGCTTCTTCATTGATATCAACTGCTAAAACATCTTGTGTATACCTTTTTGCTTCTTCTGCTTGTATTCCAGATCCGGTTCCCATATCTAAAACCTTTTTACCTAATGCATACGCTTTGATGTGCTTCTTGAGGAGTTCTGAGTCTTCTAGCGGTTCGTAAATCATAAAAGAAAGAAGAAGGGAGGTTTTTTTAAGGTGTCTGTTCTGTTGCAGGTTCTAATTCTTTTTTTGGCTGAGTATTCCAGACCGTGTTAATATTGATTCTTAGCATGTTGTAAATCTTTTTCATTTCTTGAGGATCTGTTATTTTTAGAACGTCTAATTCTGGAGCGAACATTTCTGAATATCTATCTCTTCTTCGTACGAGTTTTGTTTCTCCGTTTTCTAGGATCATAATGCTCGCTGGTCGTTTAAGATTGTTAAAGTTAGATGCCATTGCTAAAGAGTAAGCGCCGCAGTCCATAACCGTAAGTAAGTCTCCTTCTTGTAAGCGTGGCATTTTTCTATTTTTCCCAATTTTATCAATGTAGTCGCAGGTGCATCCGCAGATGTCAAAGACTCTGACGCGTGGTTGGGTTAATTTTGTTGCTGGTAAAATATCGTAGTATTGATCATAGACGATTGGGTCGGGCAGCATGCAGTAGGTGGATCCGTCTGTGACTGCGAGTTTTTTCTTTCCTAAATATTTTTTACTAACAACTTTAATTAATGCTATTCCTGCGTTTGCGACGATGAATTTTCCAGGTTCAAAGATTAATCGCAAGTTATCAAAGTTATATTTCTCTTGTATTTTGTTGAATTTTTTTACAAATGCTGGTCCGATGTCTTCTGGAGTGTAGTGGGTGTGTTCTCCGTAGTCGAAAGGAATGCCTCCGCCTAAGTCTATTGCTTCAATCATTGCTCCTTGTGTTCGTGCGTAGTGTGCGAGTTTGAGTAATTTTTCTGCTGCGATGTTGTAAACAAGTGGGTAAGTCATGTAGGATCCGTGGAAGTGGAATCCGATTAAGGTAATATGTTTAGAGCTTGTTGCGAGGTCAATGCATTTTTTTGCAATGGTGATGGGAATGCCGTACTGTTGTTCTTTAGTTGTATAATCTTTATAGGTGATAATTGGATTGATTCTTAAAAAGATTCTAAGAGGTGTTGTTAATTTGCTTGAAATGCTGATTGCTCGTTTTAATTCTTCATAG
>JBAZPJ010000049.1:0-8298 GCA_041648255.1 Candidatus Nanoarchaeia archaeon | reverse complement strand
AAAATGGAATGTGAGAATCCGTACGGAAGTCATTATGATCGAGTTTATTTGGCTTTGTTTAAATTTTATGAAGAACAGGGATTGATTCGCCAAGGCGGTAAAGTTATTGAAACAACTTCGGGAAGTGCAGGTGTTTCTTTTGCAGGAATTGGAAGGTGTTTAGGATACGAATGTTATGTTGCGCTTCCTGCTGGTGGAGAACGTGCGAGAGAAAGAGCGGTAAGAGCGTTGCTTCCGAATCCGGATAACTTAATGTTTACTCCGGCTGATCAGTATGTCAACGGATTTCCGACGTTTCTAAAAGAGTATCTAGCAAAACATCCCGATTTTTTATTCTTAAATCATTCGATGGGTAAGAGAGAGAACGGTGTGGTAGGTAATAATGAAATAACCTTAAGCGCGTTAGAAAAGATTGCAAGAGAAGTGAGTGGGGAGAAAGTTGACTATTTTGTTTCTGCAGTGGGGAATGGTTCGACTCTTCTTGGCTTAGGGAGAGTCTTTAATGATGTGACAATTATTGGTTTTGAATCTTTTCAGTCGGCAGTGGCTTTCAATTTAAAATATCCTGGAGAATATAAACGAAAGTTTGATATTCAACCTGGTTCGTTACCTCGACATCGTTTGCCCGGAACGAGTTATCAAGGTATTGATTTTCCCCATATTAGAAATGCCATTGCGGATCAGCTTGTTGATGATGTGATATTGGTAAGCGATAGAGAAACTGACGATTTTTATAGTTCAATGACGGGAAGAAGAGATACTCAACAGTTACCACATTGGGATAGAAGAATAGACGGTTTTGTGGATGTGGGAAGATCAACGCAAGCTGGAATTCAAGTAGCGTTACAGATTTCCAAGAGAGTAGAGGGTAAAAATCTGCTTGTTATTGCGTATGATAAAGCAGAACGTTATGATCCTTAGAGAGAAGATAAATGTTAAAAATCTAGACCGTCAATACTAATGCGATTGGAATTCTTTTGCTGCTTGGAAGACTAATCCTTCTTTATAATGGTCTGCGATGATGCTCATCCCCACTGGTAAGTTTTTACTAAATCCTACTGGAACTGAAGCGTGGGGGAGTCCGGCTAGGTTTGGTCCGGCTGTTAAGACATCCATCATGTAAGTTTGGAGAGGTGTTAATTGTTTAATTTCATTAAAAGTGGGGGGTAAAATTGGCATTGTGGGTGTAATAAGTAAATCTACTTTGGAGAGTGCTTGTTTATATTCTTGAATTATTTTTGTTCTCACTTTCATTGCTTTCAGATAGTATGCATCTCGAAATCCTGCCATTCTTGCGAAGCTTCCGAGCATGATTCTTCGTTTTGCTTCTTTTCCAAAGGCTGTGCTGCGAATGTGGGTGAAGTAATCATTAAAATCTCCTTTCAATTCTTCAGCATAACCGTATCTCATGCCGCAGTATTTTGCGAGGTTGGTTGATGCTTCTGTTGTTGCGAGTAGATAATAGGTGGGGATTCCGTATTTAGAGACGAGGGGGAGATTAACTGTTTCTATTTTACATCCGAGTTGTTCGAGTTTAGAAATTGCTTCTTCGACTTTTTTTTTGACGTCTGGACTTGTTCCTTCTCCAAATGCTTCTTTGACAATTCCGATTTTTAATCCTTTAACATCTTTATTCAAATAATCTGTAAATTTAGGCACAATCTCTTGACTGCTTGTACTATCTTTCACATCATGGCCGGAGATTGTTTCTAGTAAAAGTGCTGCTCCGTATAAATCCGTGCTTACTGGTCCGATTTTATCTAGAGAATTTGCATAGTCAATTAATCCATAGCGGGAAACTCTGCTGTAGGTTGGACAAAATCCAAAGACATTGCAGAATGCTGCAGGTGCTTCGATGCTTCCTCCTGTTGATTCTGCCATTGCGACGTGGTGGGGTAGTTTGTTTGCTAATCCTCCTGCTCCCCCGCTGCTTCCGCCTGTTGCCCTATTCTGATCATAAGGATTGAGTGGTGTTTCAAATCCTATGCCCATATTAGTGCCGAATCCTCCGAATCCGAATTCTTCTTGGTTCGTTTTTCCGATAATGATTGCTCCTTCAGAGATTGCTTTTTGGACTGCTGTTGCATGAAAGGGCGGTTTGTAATTAGATAAGATTTTTGATCCTGCTGTTGAAGGAATGTTTTGGACGCAGATATTGTCTTTGACTGATAAGAATAATCCTGCTAATTTTCCTGTTGATTGTTTACTTTGTGTTGTTGCTAGGTCTTTACTAATAAAATTAAGATAGTGATATTCTTGGTTTATTTTTTCTGCTTGTTCTAAAATTTTTGCTGTTTCTTCTTGCAGGTCAACATTTCCTTTTTTCACTTCTTCTAAATAGGTTTTGAGGTTCATAGTGGGGTTGAGTATTTTTTTCTAAGTTCTGGATAGAGAAAGAGGGTTGCTGCGAGTGCGCGTTCATAGGCTCCTGGTTCTGCTGGGCAAGGATAGTAAATGCCGAGTTGAGGGCAAAGAGACTCGTTACCTAAAATTCCGCAGGCTGCTCTTCTTGCTTCCGGATTTGCATCCAGTCGTTCCATGAGTGATCGGTCTTTAAGATTAGTTAAAACTGCCCTTCCCAAGTCCGTTCTTGGAATGGAGAATTCTTTTGGAGAAGGATTAACAAATTCTACGAGGGTGAGATAGAGTTGTTTGAGTGGATTCATAGTGCTTTTGGTCCTACAAAGTAGTTGTTTTTCTTATGTTTTGTATTACTGAATATTTCTTCGGATGTTAAGCAGGGTGTAGGGGTATCTTCTCTTGTATTATTTTTTAAGGGAACTGGATGTAAACTTGGTTCAGTATTTTTTGTATCAACTTCATTTAAAATAGAGAAAGAATTAAGAATGTCTTTAAAGTCGAAGGTAAACTGATTTATTTCTTCTTCTGTTAAGGTGAGTTTTGCATTCTTAGCTACGCGTAAGATCAATTCTTTATCAACCTGCATTTTTTTCAAAGAAGATTGTTGCTATTTAAGGTTGTCCATTAGAAGGTGGTAGTTTTATATAGGAGTATTTTTTGTAGTAGGTAAATGGAAGTTGAAATTTGTTCAGTTGGCGGTTATAATGAGGTTGGTAAGAATATGACTGCTATTCGTATTGATGATGAAGTTATTCTCTGTGATATGGGTATTTTCTTGCCTCCGATTGTTGATTTACAGCAAGATGATCAGCAGAGACAAAAGAATATGTCTAGTCCTGAACTAATTAAGATTGGTGCGATTCCTGATGATACTGTTCTTGATGAGTGGAAGGATAAGGTAAAGGCGATTGTTCTTGGTCATGCTCACTTAGATCATATTGGTGCTGTGCAGTATTTAGCGGGGAAGTATCGGGCGCCTATTATTGGTAGTCCGTTTTCATTACAAGTCTTAAAATCTATTTTAGAAGATGATAAGATTGATTTACCGAATAAGATAAATCCAATTGCAATGGATAAAAAAGTCAGAATTACAGATAATATTGAGTTAGAATTAATTTCAATTAGTCATTCTACGTTGCAGTGTTCAATTGTCGCATTGCATACGAAAGATGGAGTGGTATTATATGCTACTGATTTTAAATTAGATAATCAGCCTGTTGTTGGGAATAAACCTAATTATAAAAGATTAAGGGAATTGGGTGATTCTGGAAAAGTATTATTATGTATTTGTGAATGTTTGTATGCTCCTAAGAATAATAAGACGCCTTCTGAGAGTGTTGCGCGTGAAATGCTTAAGGATGTTTTGTTGGGTGTTGATAATCATGATAAGGCGGTGTTTGTTACGACGTTTGCTTCTCATTTGCCAAGAATTAGGAGCATTATTGATTTTGGAAAGAGATTAAACAGAAGAGTGTTAGTGTTAGGAAGAAGTATGAATAGGTATATTCGTGCTGCTGAAAAATTAAATCTTGTTCAATTTACAAAAGAAGTAAAGATGGTTCCTTATAGAAAAGATGTTGAAAAGATATTGCAGGAAGTTGAAAGGAATCGTGGAAAGTATTTAGTATTATGTACGGGTAATCAGGGTGAACCTGGTTCTATTTTAGATAAGATTTTAAGTGGACAATTGCATTTTAATTTTCATGAAGAAGATCATTTAGTCTTTTCTTGTAAGACGATTCCTGCTTCTGTGAATATTGCAAATAGGGAAAAGATGGAAATGCAGTTTAAGAAAAAGAAAGTAAGGTTGTTTACTGATATTCATGTTTCTGGTCATTCTGGAAGAGAAGATCTTAGGGACTTCATTACAATGATTAAACCGATGCATCTTATTCCGTGCCATGGTGAGCCTTCAATGGAAGGAGCGTTTAGTAATTTAGCAGTGGAAATGAATTATACTCCTGGTAAAACAATTCATGTGATGCAGAATGGGCAAAAGTTAAAGTTAGATTTCTAATTTTTAGTGTAACATTATTAATTTATTATTAAATTTACCAAAAATTCGGGTGTCCTTTAAAGTCTTGACTTACGAGATCAGAGAGTTCTTTACGTGCTTTTTCATCGGTAATTGGTTCTACCTTAGAAACATTTCCTTCTCTTGAAATAATATAGCCTGGGACAAGGATATAGTTGGTTGTTTTCCCTGCTTTCTCTTTTTTGGTAACTTGAACTGTAAGAACTTCTCGACTTCTGAAGGGAACGAGTTTCTCGATGTGTGAGCTTGTAACATAAGCATAGCCTCTATCTGTTTTTTTGGTGCCATCAAATGAATGGGACTGACTGTAACCTTGATGTTCATATACACTCCGATCTTCTTGATGGACATACTCTTGCATTGTTGGGTCTGACGCAGTTTTCATATCTTTTTGGGAGATGTCTTTCCTTATAAATCTTTCTATTGATACTACTTAAGAGTAATACTTTAATTAACATTGAGAAACACTATCATTCCACCACAATCATCCATTTAAAAGAATCTTACTGTTAGTTCTAAAATGAGGTTTAGTCATCTTTCTGATTGTCATATTGGTAGTTGGAAGGATCCTAAGTTAAGGCAGTTAAATTTAGATTCGTTTAAGAAAGCAATTGAAATTTCTATTAAAGAACGAGTGGGGTTTGTGATTATTGCTGGTGATTTGTTTGATACTGCGTTGCCCCAGATTGAAATGGTGAGAGAAGTAGCTGACGTTCTTAGTCAATTAAAAGAAGAAGATATTCCTGTGTACTTGATTCCAGGGAGTCATGATTTTTCTTTTGCTGGGAAGACAATGATTGATGTGTTAGAACATGCAGGCCTTGTGGAAAATGTCTGGAAAGTAACAAATGATGAGTTAGAAATAACGCTAGATAAAACGGGGATTAAGTTAGCCGGTTTTGTGGGAAGAAAAGGTGGTTTAGAGCGATATGAGTATGGCAGGGTTGATTTCTCTAAAGTTGAACAAGAGCAAGGAAGAAAGATTTTTGTGTTTCACACCCTTTTAGAAGAGATGAAAGAGGGAAGTTTTGATAAAATTGATTGTCCGAGTATTCGAGTTCTCCCGAAGGGATTTAATTATTATGCGGGTGGTCATCCTCATTTTATTAAGACAAAGCAGATTGAAGGCTACGGTCTTGTTGCCTATCCTGGTCCGACATTTCCAAATAATGTTGAAGAATTAGAAGAATTGGGTAACGGTGGTTTTTTTATTGTGGAAATGAATGAGACAATTACGCCAAGACACATTCCCATTAAGTTAAAGGAAGTTGTTAAAATTAAATTAAACGCAGATAATAAGTCGATTAGTGATTTGGAAGCTGAATTAAATATCTACAAAGGAGATGTTGTTGATAAGATTGTTGTTGTCAGAATTGAAGGTACAGTAAAAGAGGGTAAGCCTGTTGATTTGAAAGTAAGAAAGATTTTTGAGTATGCGTTTTCTGTGTTAGTGAATGTTGCTAAGTTTGTAAGTAAAGAAACTGAAGTTGTTGAAGTCACAAGTCAGCGTATTGAAGACATTGAATCTGAATTGATGAAGAAAAATAAGTCGAATAAGTTAGAAAATGAGGAAGAATTAATAAAGAAGTTGTTAGAGATATTAGACGTTGAGAAACAAGACGGAGAAAGAGTAGCTGATTTTGAAGATCGTGTAAGAAAACAAGGTGCTGTTGTGTTAGGAGTAAAGGATGAGTGAGGGTGTAAGGCCAAATGAGGTGGAGCGGTACAAAAAGCTCTTTCGAGATACTGTTGAATATGTGATTCATAAGAAAACAAATTTTGAAGATCGTGTTGAAGAGAAGGATGAGTATTATGTTGTAACTGAAGAGGATAGAGCGGGATGTCATTATGTGCATCTTGTTCCTGGAAGTTTGTATCATAAGTTTCGTGGATTTCAGATTAATAGTCCGACAAAAGAACCAGGTCAGTATTTATTGTGTGGAAGAAAAGGGGGAAGAAGCATTAAAGTTGCATGTTTTGGGGTGAACGTGAGAGATGTTATTGAAGAGTTTAAAGCTTGAGAATATTCGTAGTTTTGTAAAAGAGCAAGTATCCTTTCCTATTGGGGTTACATTGTTAGCTGGTGATATTGGTTCTGGGAAGTCTACGTTATTGCATAGTTTAGAATTTGCATTATTTGGATTAAAGAGGGGTGAGTTGTCTGGTTCTAGTTTGTTAAGGAATGGGAAAGAAAGTGGTTCTGTTGAAATTAATTTGAATATCAATGGAAAGGAAGTAATGATTAAAAGATCTTTAAAAAAATCAACAACAGGCATTAGTCAGGATTTTGGGTTTTTAAGTGTGGATGGGACTGGAAAAGATTATACTACCCTAGAATTAAAGCAAAGAGTGTTAGAGTTATTGGGATATCCTCAAGAATCTTTAACCAAGAAGTCGATGATGTTTCGTTACACGGTATATGCACCCCAGGAAGAGATGAAGTCTATTCTGCTTGGAAGCGAAGAAGATCGTCTTGATACATTAAGGCAAGTCTTTAATGTGGATAAGTATAAACGCGTAAGAGAAAATGCGAAGATTATTGTTGCTTGGCTACGTGAACAACGAAAGGAAGCCGCAGGAAAGATTTTTGATCTTGAAGAGAAAAAGACGTCATTAATTGAAAAACAAAGTAAAGTAAAAGTGGTAGAAGATAAATTAAAAGTGATAGATGAACAAGTCTTTATCTTCAAAAAAGTTACTGAAGAGAAAAAGAAAGACTTGGAAAGTTTTGAAATAGAATTACAGCAAGTGCAGGTAATGAAGAGAGAGTTACTTACAAAAGAAGGTTCATTAAAAGAAAAATCTACCTTGTTAGAAAGAACTCTTAGAGAGATTAATCGTCTTGTTGAGGAAATTAAGGGGTTGTCTATTGATGAAAAGAGTGAGATTAAATCTTATGTGTTAGAGATTAAGCGGTATACAGAAATGATTCTTACTGTTGAGCAGAATGTAAAAGAATTAAGTTTGCATAGTCAAGAGATTAAAACAAAGAAGAAAGCCCGTGAAGAGTTAAAGAATAAAGTCAGTCAATTAACAACGTGTCCTACGTGTTTGCAGGGAGTGAATGATGGGCATAAGGATGAAATTATTAAAAAAGCAGATGAAGAGATTAATCAATTTAATACTGCATTAACGGAAGTCTTAGCTAAAGAAAGCGATGTGTTTTTCAGTCTTGATAAGTTAAAGAAAGAGTGTGAATCTCTAAGGAATGCAGAGAAAGATGCTGCTGTCTTAAAAGTAAAATTTGAGGAAGTTGAAAAGAAGAAGAATGTATTTGCTTCAATGAAGATTGAGGAAGAAAATCTCAAGAAAGAAGTGGAATCCTATCAGAATAGTGTCTTAATTCTAAAGCAAGAGATTGAAAAATTTAAGGATTTAGAAATAAAGTATCAACAAGCGAGATTAGAATTTGAACAAACAAGAAAGGTAGAACAGCAAGCAGAACTAGAAAGTGCTGTCTTAAAGCGAGAAATTAACTTAGAAAAGACGGCTATAGAAACAATAACAGTTGAGATTCAAAAGAAAGAATTAATTAAAAATAAATTAACTGAATATTCCCGGTTACAAGACTGGATTGCTGATAGCTTTATTCCTGTGTGTGAACAGATGGAAACTGCAGTGATGCAAAGAGTGAAAGCTGATTTTACTGCATTATTTAGAAAATGGTTTATCTTATTAGTGGACGATGTTGGGGTTTCTGTTTCATTAAGTTCTACACTAGCGCCAGTGATTGAACAGAATGGATTCTTAGTGGAATATGAAAATCTAAGTGGTGGGGAAAAGACTGCTGCTGCCTTAGCGTATAGATTAGCATTAAATCAAGTAGTTAATGAATTAACAGGAATGCATAGCCGGGAATTGATTGTTTTGGATGAACCGACGGATGGATTTAGTACAACGCA
>JBAZPJ010000048.1:0-8301 GCA_041648255.1 Candidatus Nanoarchaeia archaeon | reverse complement strand
AGAGTTTCATACTAAAAAGTAAAATAAATATCCACCAAGTGCTCAACAGCACTTGGTTTAATTCAAAAGGAGATTAAAAAAGAAGCCTCTTCGGAGATACTCGAAATAGGAAAAACTTCTTAAATTTAACCTGTAACAACCACTTGACCACTTCCAATTAAAATAGTAGAAGAAGCCCTGTACGCTCTAAACGTAAAAGATTGATCTGCAACAACCTCTACTGTCGCACTCTCACCCGCAAGAATATGACCCGTTCTAAAATACGGACTTTTTACTTCAATCTTATCATAATTTGCAACAGAAAGATCATTACTAAACACTAATTTTAATTTATTTCCTTTTTTTACTGTAATTAATTCTGGAACAACTTCCCTTGAAACACTAATAAATATTGGCTCTGTGATTTCTTTAACCGCACTACTTGTGATTACATTAGATTCAATTTCATTACTCATCATTTTCTTTTCAGGACAATGAGCAAACTCACAATTAGGTAACACTCTTCCCACAGCAGAACCATCAGGACACAACTTTGCGTCTAAGGTACAGTTAGCCTTCGTTTGACAAGATAGTAAAAAGATTAGAACTAATAAGAAGATCAGGCTCTTTTTCATTTCCTTTTCTAATTTAATTTAGATTATAAATATTCTTGAATAACTGGATGGAGACAAAAGCTTCCGGACTTAGAGGTCCAGATTTTAATAATCCACGCTAAAAAGAAGGACACAATCAAACAAGAGTCTCAGAGGAGAGTAGGAACCCTAATATCCCTTTAGGACAATCTACAAATCAAAATGGATCTGGCATTTCTGATTGGCAAGATAATAGCAATAGTTCTAGTAGTCTTATTGCTCAAAGATTTAAAGCAACGCCAGTATAAGAAATCCAACTCTTTTCTCAAGGATAAAGAATCCAAAGATTCAGACAAATCCTCTCGCAATTAAAATTTTTACATGCGCCACTAACGACACTAGCGCCAACCGCGCGATCAACTTATAAATCCATTTTACATTAAAGCATTATGCTTCCCACTATCCTCACTATCAGCTCCGATTATCGTATAACTCTGCCTTTACTTATCCTCAAAAACACATCTTATACATTGGGGGGCTATCTTAAAATAAAACTTCAGAAGGGAGAAGCTGTGGGGTATCTGTATCTTAGAACTCCCCAAAATAAATCTCCTACGCGAAAACACCTTCAGATTAGGCGCAAACTTTCAAGAGACATAATAAAAAAATTATCCCTCTTACCTAATGAAACCATAAGGCTTACTTCAATAGAAGAGATTTCTCAAATCCTCCCTCCAACTTACAAAGGAGAAGAATTCTTTGATTTACTAAGTCTACCATTCAACAAAGGTATGATTGAATTATTCTTAGAAAAGGGAGAAGAATGGATTCGTTTTTGGCATTCTTCAAAATACGGCGGGAGAGGCAAGGAAGCAACACTAAAAAGATTCATTAAAATAGATCGCTCGCTCGGTGAGCTTTTTGGATTAATGCAGGCGGAGTCTCGCAAGGACGGCTCAAAATTTGATTTTACTAATATTCTTATCAGTGAGCACAAAAAATTTGTCAATGTTTGCGAAACCTTCGGTTTAAGTAAAGAAAACTGGAAACTGGGGATTATCTATAATCCCTCCTTTTCCGAAGAACAAGTTGAATTTTACAAGAATAAGTTTCTTAATCAATTATCCATTAATTTTGGCTATAAAACAAAGAGCAGCACCATAACCACTGTTGCTTACACTATCTATATCGACAATACCACCTTAAACAAAATAATGCTTTCTCTCCTTAGATCTTTAAGAAGTTTTGCTGCTGAGAGAATTGAAAATTGTTGGATTGAATTCTCAAGAGGATTTGTGGCAAAAGAACTCTTAGGAGATGGCACTATACTCAATCATATACGTGGTGGAATTAGAGTTATTCTCTCCGAGGAAGATCCTTCAGCACAAAACGATTTTGTAAGGATCTTAAGTAAGTTTAAGATAAAGGCGAATACCATCAAAAATGTTGTTCATTTACAAAGTGATTTTGAATCAAATTGTTGGTTCTTTAAGAATCAATGCTTTGTTGGAACGTTTGAAAGTCGTAAAAGACTAATTCGATATCTTTTAAGAAATTCAGAAACAAATCTCTTAATGAAACGATTCTCCAGATTCTCCCGACCAGTAACTGCCGCCCCTTTTGCAAAACTAAACCACCTATCCATTCCCACTGCAAGAATGTATTTACACCGTAATGCTCAACGCGGATTAATTAAGAAAGTAAAACAAGAAGATAAAACCCTTTATTTCCTTACTCAAGAAGCAATCAGCAAATTAGAAATTATAGATGCAGCTGAAAAAGAATACTTCCAACATCATCCTTTTAGACAGCCAATTGGTTTAAGTTGAACAACCGGTTTAGTAATTCCAGCAATATCTGCTGATTTAATCACTTCTGATAAATTTTTATAGGCGAACCCCGCCTCTTCAGCCAATCCACTCATAGAAGAAGTACGCACATAAATTCCGTTAGATAACATCTTCTTCTGCAATTCATCACCACGCGCCATTCCTTTCGCTTTTGTTCTTGACATTGTTCTTCCAGAACCATGACAGGTAGAAAAAAATGTTTCTTCGCCAGTAGGTAAACCAGATAATAAATACGAACCAGTTTCCATACTTCCCCCAATAATTACCGGCTGACCCGTCTCTTTGTAAATGCTAGGTAACTCTGCATGACCAGGAGGAAACGCTCTAGTTGCACCTTTTCTATGCACAATTAATTCTTTCAGGCTTCCATCAACTTTATGCTTCTCTACTTTTGCAATATTATGCGCAACATCATACACAACATCCATTCCTAAATCCTCAGCACTTCTGTCAAATACTTTTGAAAAGACCTCTCTAATACGATGTACAATAACTTGTCTATTAGCAAACGCCATATTCGCAGCACAGGCCATTGCTTTAAAATAATCCTGACCTTCTCTGCTGGAAAAAGGAGCACAGGCTAATTCTCTATCTCTCACTAAAATATTATTTTTCTTCATCACCGGTTCAAACGTTTTCATATAATTAGAAGCAATCTCATGACCAAATCCTCTTGAACCACAATGTAACATGATGACCACTTGTTCATCTTGATCAATCCCAAACGATTTTGCAATCTTCTTATCATGAATATTTTCTTTATGCGCAACTTGGATCTCTAAATAATGATTCCCCGAACCTAACGTTCCTAATTGATCAATTCCTCTTGCAACTGCTCGATCTGCAACCTTTGAAGAGTCTGCCCACTCAATCTTCCCTTTCCCTTCAGTTCTCTCTACATCCTCTTTCCACGCATATCCATTATCAACACACCACTTCACTCCCTCTTCCATTACTGTCTTAAATTGATTTTTATTTACATCAACAAAACCTTTACACCCAACACCAACTGGAACCTTATTGTATAATTGATCAATTAATTCTTTGACTTTTGGACCAACTTCTTTGAATGTTAAATTAGTTCGCACTAGTTTCATGCCACAATTTATGTCAAACCCAATTCCGCCAGGAGAGATCACTCCCTCTGTTGTATCAAAGGCTGCTACACCACCAATTGGAAAGCCGTAGCCCCAGTGGCCATCAGGCATGCAGTACGCATATTTTTGAATTCCAGGTAAACATGCAACATTCGTTAATTGATCAAACACACCCCCATCCATCTCTTGCAAGAGTTTCTTAGTTGCAACAATTCTCGCAGGAACTTGCATTCCTTCTTTGAATGTTTTAGGAATTTCCCACAACGCTTCACCTACTTGCTTGATGTCTTTTGGCGGACCAGTTTTTGTTCCATCTTCCATAGGCGTTTGTAAACAAAATAGTTTATTTAAGACTTTCCTACAACTTCATCTCTACAATCGATACTCGTTTATCTAGACTATGTAATTCTGCCCGTATTCCCTTTAACTCTAATTTAATACCAGTGAGATCACTTACAACGCCTTCAAATCTCTGAAAGAAACGCCCAATCTCCTTTGCAACACCCAGTAAAGAAATTAAAGCCGCAACATAAGGAATTGCTTCAATAATTAATGGAGTGTGAAACAATCCTAATGCCCTTGCTAAAAACCAGAGAATAATTATTGCTATCCCCAACCAGAACAAACTAATCCAACGAAACTTTATTTTTTTCATGAGTTCAATTAAGATAATTTCTTTTATAAACTTTTCTTGTAAATTTCCGAAAAAATCACGAAAAGAAATGTATATAAAACCTAAGACTGAATTTTTTACTATGATTCCCCCTATTTACGCTGCAATACACCCTTATATGCGAACGAGAGAACGAATATCACTTATTGAAACAACTCTTGCCCAAGAAGGAATTTCTATTGAAGACCGAGCAGTCCATGAAGACCGAACTTACGCATTTATCCTCTCTCTTTCTAACGAACAACTTCCCACACTCCGTGAACATTTACCTGGAAGATCACATCGTTTTGGAGTAACTTATTTTACCACCCTTTATCCCCGTGCTAGACATCGAAAACCAGACAGCCTCGCCCATTATCCTCCTGCTGTGAAAGAACTTTATCAACGGTGGAATCAACAGGCAAGAGAAACAGCCGCACCACATACAATAAGAAGCATTGCTCATTTATTCGATTAGATATCAATTAACACTCTAGCCTTCCACTTACCATTATCTTTCTTCACTTCAAACTGATGCAACGTCACTGCCTTTACATCTCTCCCCAGCTCATGCTTTTCTCGATTAATTACTTCACCCTTTGCAATAACTTTTAACGAGTATTCTTTTCCTTCTTTAATTTTAATCTGAAATTCTTTAAATAACAATAATTTCGTATCTTTTAAAAAAATTAATTCTTCCAAAAAATTATATAATAACTCCTCAACATCCTTCCCCTTCACCTTAATCTCTTCTTTTAAGTTGGGACTAAGCGTCTTTAACTCAACCATTAATTCTTCAGTAGCTAAACCTGCAGATACAAACAATTCTTCTAAACTTTTCCCATACGCTTCAAAAATAACATCAGATGTATGCTCAAAATACTTGTACGTCATTCATTCAACCTCACTTAAAACTTTAAAAAGGTTTTTATATCAGATCGGGGAAAGAAGAAGCATGCATAAAAAAGGTGAAATACTTGATCGTATTAGGCAGTTATCTGATCTACGAAAAAAAGGATTAAAAACCTTGCAAGAGATAAAAGAACAATCTCACGATTTTACCAAGCAATCAATTTCTCAACTTGCTAAACATCCCCAAAAGGGAGCAGATAACCTCCACATGCATTTACAAAACACCTACCATAAACACCACCAGAGTATGGTCGCTTTAAAGAAAAACATTGATACTTCCCACAAGAAAAGGAAACAACTTCATGAACTCTTACAAGAAAACCTGAACTTGCTAGGCCATGCAGATTTACACCTACCTAACGGACACGTAAAAGAAAAAGTAAGCTCCTTACATTATAACACCCTCAAAGCAGAAAAAATGATACGAGAAATGGGCGAGTTACACACCACCTTTTCTAGCCTTTATCAACAACAAGCAGCACGATTTAATAAAAAAAGAAATATCGTTGGAACAGAACTAAATACACTGCATCCCTCTAAACTAAACACAGAATCCTTACAACGCACAGTCAATATACTCCAATTTGCATTAAAAGATTTAACTGCTATGAACAATGAAGAACAGACAGAATTTATTCAACCTGGGAAAAAATTACTTAAAACAAAGAAAAAACATTTAACCAACATAGAAAAGCAATTGTTTAAAGAAAACCTCTTCAGCAGCAAAAAAATAACACGAAGAGAAGTCTCTAAAGACTTGAAAAAGATACACTCTTATCAAAAAAATAATTATCTGACTAACTTAAAGAAAGTTGATCGATTCTTAACCCAAAAAGCCAGAGAAGAACTAAAAAAAGCGAATTAATTTCTTTTGAACAGTATGATCCAACAATATAAATCTTTAAAAGAAAGCAAGAATAAATTCCGCTATGGAGTTTTCAATACATAAGGGCGGACTTGGAAAAATACAAGTAACACCTGAAGAAGATAGAATGATTGCAGAACTCCTTGCATATGGCGAATCTAACTCCCCTTCCGAAGGATACACTCATTTTCTTGCGGTCGTACATAAACTTTTTCCAGACCTCATGTCTTCAACCTCCATCCCGCAGGCAGAGAGGGTTGCTCACACTCACTACAAAGATAATCCCCACTACGAAGGAGCTCCGCTCATCGCTCGAACATTTACAATGGATCTTCTCGCAACATTTAAAGAACCCGAAGCAATTACCCCCACTCATTTCTCTCTTTATCAACCAACAAGCACAAGCCCAGCCGGCGTCCATTTTATCACCTTTGGAATCGACTATAAACCTCAGAGCCTTGACTGTAACAGCAAATACGGACCCGATGTTATTCACGATCTCGCAGCACTGCTCGGCGCTCGAAAAGATCTCCCTCTTCGTGTCGCTGAACCACTTCCTTTTGCAGACAAATCCCATGCTACCGTTTATGGAATCGCTCAAGTCAATCACCTCTTCAGCATCATGGAATTATATGGACGAGCTAGAATACTCTACGACAAAGCAGCTGAACGATTAGGTAAAAATGGAGTTACCCTTAAAGGAGATTTAGATGTTTTAAGAAGGGATGCACACAGTCATGAAAACCTAGCTGTAAGAAGAGCAAGCACACAACTTTATGAAGAACTTCTCGAACAACTCGTACGCTAAGACTTAGAAATCGTTAAATACAAGCTTCTCCCTAATCTCCTTATAAAAAGGTGTATTCGTGACAGCAAAAATTACCCACATCCACGCACGTCAAGTTCTCGATTCTCGAGGAAATCCAACAATTGAAGTTGAACTAGCTAGCGGCAAATTTATCTCAACAGCCCTTGTTCCCTCTGGCGCATCAATCGGCACCTACGAAGCACTAGAATTACGAGACGGAATGAAATCCTATCATGGTCTTTCTGTCATGAATGCCGTTCATAACGTTAATAATATTCTCGCTAAAAAGCTCTTAGGGAAAGACGTTACCGATCAGAAGAACTTAGATGAAACTATGATTACTATCGATGGAACAGAAAATAAATCTCGCCTCGGAGCAAACGCAATCTTAGGTGTATCACTTGCAGCAGCACGATGCGCTTCACTCACAAAAGGATTAGCCTTACATGATTACTTAGGAAGAGGAAAGACCCTCCCCGTCCCCTTTGCAAATATTATCAACGGCGGAAAACATGCTGAAGGCAACCTCAAATTCCAAGAATTCATGATCGCACCAATCAAAGCCAAAAGCTTTAGCGAAGCAACCTTAATCATCTGCGAAGTCTATCACACCTTAAAAGAAATTATTCAAAACAAATATGGCAAACAAGCAGTACATGTCGGAGATGAAGGAGGATTTGCACCACCACTCTACGACGCACACGACGCAATTAGTTTAATCACCAAAGCATTAAATGAATTAGGATATCAAGACAAAGTAAAAATCGCACTAGACGCAGCAGCTACAACCTTTTACGATCGAAAGATTCAGAAGTATACTGTAGAAAATAAAAAAGTATTAGAACGCTCAGAACTCTTAGACTATTATCTCAACTTACTAAAAACCTATCCTATCATTGCACTCGAAGATCCTTTTGACCAAGATGACCATCATTCTTTTCAAGAACTTATGAAAAAAACAAAAATACAAATCATCGGAGACGACTTACTTGTTACAACACCCAATAGAATTAGCAATGCAATCTCAGAAAAACTTTGTAACAGCCTTTTAATCAAACCTAATCAAGCAGGCACCTTAACAGAAACCTACCAGGCAGCATCCTTAGCAGTCAAAGCAGGATGGAAAACAATGGTCTCTCACCGATCCGGAGACACTGAAGATACCTTCATCGCAGATTTAGCAGTAGCCCTTAACACCGGACAAATTAAACTCGGCGCACCCTGCAGAGGAGAACGAACTTCAAAATACAATCAATTATTAAGGATAGAAGAATACTTAGGAAAGAAAGCAATCTACGGAGGAAAACAATGAAAAAAACACTAGCTATAGGATTATTTTTATTAATTTTCTTACTAGGATGTACTGATCCTGAGGACATAGAATATCCAACCGAATTAGCAACAAATGGAGAAATCCAAACTCAACCTGAAGAAAACAGAAACACCGAAGTTAATACAGAAACAAACGTTCAAGCACAAGTTATTATTAATGGACACATCTTAACTACTGCAGAACTTCAAGCACTCACTCAAACGTATGGAAAA
>JBAZPJ010000047.1:0-8409 GCA_041648255.1 Candidatus Nanoarchaeia archaeon | reverse complement strand
GATAATGTTTGCAGGTAAGAGGGAGTTCTTCTTTCTTTTTTGATTAATTAAATGGTTATTGAGTACGTGATAACTTTGTTTGACAAATTCGTTTACGAGTCGTGCAGTGTTTTTTGTTTGTGCATGTGAATCTAGTGCTTTGCAGTGTTGGATTCTCTTATTGTCTTTTTTTCCAGCTACGCCAAAGAGTCCTTTTTTGGTATAGGCTGGATCTACATTACTAATATTAGAAGAAAGTTGTCCCTGTAAAACGAGAATCCCTCTATGTTCTACTGTTGAAATAAATTTGAAAGGAACTTCTAATTTCACTTTGTTGTTAATTGCTTCAGAAAGTTCTTTAGCTTCTTTTGTTGTTAAGGTTCTTCCTGCGCGTCGATCAAGTAGGGTCATATTGGTAGTAGTTGTTGCAAAATTAGTTCTTAATGCTAAGTTTCCATTTTTGAAAGGAATGCCTGCACCATAAGCTTCGAGTGGTCCTCTGCCCGTGTACACTTTTTTCGGATCGTGTCCTAAGAGTGCGAGTACTGCAATATCGCTTTCTGGTGCAATGTCTTTTCCGACGGTATACACATATCCGTTATTTCCTTTTTTGGTTAATGCATCTAAGTTAGGGGTATGTGCTGCTTCTAATGGTGTTTTTTCGTTAAGTGCTTTGCATGCCTTGTCACCAATACCATCAAGAATGAGGAGAATCTTCATCAGTAGGTTTAAGTACGTTTCTTTATTTAAAGTTTCTTATGAAAATTAAGGAAAAGCCAGAGGATTTTATTGTTAACGAGTTAATTGATTTAGAGTTTGCAGAGGGAGATTATACGTATGTGAAGGTTAGGAAAATAAATCTCAATACGTTAGATGTAGTAAGGTTTTTTCTTAGACAATTAAGGATTCCAAGGAATGCAATTTCCTATGCTGGTTCTAAGGATAAAGTTGCAATTACAACACAGTATTTTTCTTTATGTCGGGTGAAGGATGAAGAAATTAAACGATTAAGTCACGAAAATATTGAAATTGAAATTGTGGGTCATGGGAAAAAGCCAATTTCGTTAGGATTGTTAAATGGAAATTACTTTAAAATTAAAATTCCTTACGAAGTAAAACCTGTTAATTTGATGGTTAATTATTTTGGTGAACAAAGGTTTAGCAAGAACAATAGTAAAATTGGGAAGGCGTTAATCGTAGAAAAGTTTGAAGAAGCCTGTACTTTAATTGATAATAACGAGATTGATGTTCATCTTTCATCCCACCCTAAAGATTTTATTGGGGGATTAAAAAGAATGGATAAGAAGTTATTGGCGTTATTTGTGCATGCATATCAATCCGAGTTATGGAATGAAGTTGTAAAGTCTTATTTGAAAGAAAAATACGAAGACGCGTTTGAAGTGAATGGTTTTGTGTATCTAAAAGAGAAGAAAGAAAATGTTTCAATTCCATTAATCGCGTTTGACACAGTCTTTCAAGATCTGTTAATTGAAAAGTTATACAATGAATTGTTAAAAAAAGAAGGCTTAACATTAAGGAGTTTTGTAATGAGAAAGTTATCCGATTTAATGCCTGTTTCGACAGAAAGGGACGTTTTTGTAGAAGTTAAGGAATTTAATTACAAAGAGAGTTATGTCGAGTTTATTCTTTCTAAGGGTTCGTATGCGACTGTTTTATTAGAAGAATTAGATGCACGAAGAAGCCTTAATCTGTAGAAAGATTTTTATAAAGCCGTATTAAGAATCCTCTGATGAAAAAGAGTGAAGTGAAGAGAGAGGTTGAAAAGATTCGTTCTTTAATGAAGAGTAAGAAGTTTCAAGAAGCAGTTAAATCTGCAGGTGAATTACAAAAGAAAGTAAGTGAGTTATCTTTAAGGGATAGACAAAGTGTAGGCAATGAACTTAATATTGTGATGAAAGAGATTGCATTGTGTGTTGAAATTAACGAAGCGTTTGTTCTAGCAAAAGAAGGAAATCTTGTTGGGTTAAAGAGCGAAATTGATCATATGCATGATGTTGCGTTTGAGTTAGGGAGTGAGCGTTTCGCTGATGATGTTTCTTCTGTCTTGGAATACGTGGATAGGTACTACAAGTTTTTCTTAGATGTGTATCATTATAGGTTAACAATTAAAGAATTTTATAAAAAGCATGCAGATATAGAAAAAGCGTTTGAAGAAAGAGACTTCCATACTGGCTTAAAAAAATATGCCGAGTTACTCTTAGCTTACAATCTTCTTGTTCCTGTTGTGGATAGTCAGCAGCGTGTCCAATTGTATTACAAAGTAAAGTCCTTATTCAAACAAGTTGCAGTGCATCGATTAATGAATTATGCATTGGAAAAACCAAGAAAGTATGAAGTGGTTGAAACGAACAAGTTTTGTAAGATTGGTGAAGATAAGCGGTTTGTGGAAAATATCAAGATTCCTGAACGAAAAGCGCCTGTGGGATTGCTTGTTGAAGCAAAGCCAAATGTAAAAGTTGAGGATGAGTTTAGACAGATGAGAGAATTATTAAAAGCGGGCAAAGTGGATGCTGCGGAAAAGATGTATAAAAGACATAATCGTTAATTTTCAGATCCATTTGTAAGTTCGATGATTTCATCAAGAAATTCCTCGGTAAGATAATGGTTCTTTTCTGGAACTTTTTGTTTATAATATTTAAATAAACTTGGGGTAGAAAGTGCGGAGATTGTTTTGGCACGCTCGATTGCTTTTAATCTTGAAGATGAAATTAATTCAAACATCCGGGTAGGGTCTTCTGATCCATTTCCGATTTTTAGGGAACAGAGAAGAAGTTGTAATCCCATTAAAAAAGAAAGATCATGGATGGAGCCCCCATAAGCGTGCATGCGTTGCTCATAATCTTTAATTGTTGTAATCTTGTCTGTCTTTATTTTTTCCCAAGCAGTTTGAATTCTACTGAGATTGAGAGAAGAAGAGTTATAGAGTACAGTAAAAAGGGTAGCGACAAGTTCAGCCCGGAGAGATTCGTAAGGGGCGGATTCATTTTTCTTTAAGGGGATTGTTAGGAGGGCGTCTAGATTATGGATCAATTCGTGATAGAGGGCATCTTCCAAATCATCTTGGTTAAAGAGGTAATCAGTGGTAAGTGTGATTGTGGGATCGTGAGAATTTGGTGTGAAAGTAACAGAAATGTTTTTCTTTTTACGAAGGAGAGTTGAGAAGATTCCCCTTATAGGCCGCTCTACCGGTCTTAATTCAATTTGAAGATTAAGTGAAGATGCCGGAGAATAATTTCTGGTGATTGTAGGATCATTCATAGCCTTTGTTACAGTTTGACAGAGTTTTTCAAAGAAGAGGTCTAATGTTGGTTGAGGTAAGTGTTCTTCTGCAAGATAAAATTTAAAAAAATCGTATTGAAAATAAAGAGGGAATTCGTCTTCTTCTACTTTACCAAAAATATTAACTACTTTTGAATTGGGTAAAAAGATCATCCGCAGTAGGGCCTTTCGGCCAGAGGATAAAGGAATTTTTCTTTGATACCTTGTTTTTTTCGGCTTGTAATTCTCCCAGAAAAAGGTTATTTGTTCTATATCTGTAACGTTCCAATAAGTTTTTTGAAAGGTAGATAAGAGAAGATAGAGTCGTTGAATAAAGGAGAAGATGTCGGCGGGTTTATCCTTTACTTTATTTTTTTCATCAACATAACGGTACAGTCCAAATTGAAGTTCACTTAACTTGGGGGAAAAGGAAAAGAGTTTCTTGTTTTTTAAAATAAAAAGGATAAGGCAGGGATGGAGCTTTTTAGCAAATAAGGGAACGAGTTCGGGCCATCCTTCATCCAACCAGTTTTCAATAAGGTAGTATTCAATTCTCATGAAAAGCTCGTTTTCCCACTTAAGTGATTTTTGTTGTGCTTCAACTTTCAATGATAGTTTAGGAAAAAGTGCTAAGTGGTTGTGGATTTCTTGAAGTGTTTCTATAGCCTTTCTCCCGCTAGCATAAGTAACCATTCTTAAAATTTCGAATTAAAGGTATTTAATGCTTGCTTTCGTTCTAAGAAAGACTTTTAAACATTCTCAATGAATAGATAGTATGTTCAAGTTTCTAAAAGATAAGGTCAAATCGGTTATCAGTGCTATTTCGAAGAAGGTTGAAGAATCTGCTCCAGAGCCAACAGTTATTGAGAAGATCGAGCAGGCAATGCAAGAGCCAGTTAAGGAGATTCATCCTGATTCTGTTCCCGAACCTACTCCTGAATTAATTAAAGAAAAGCAGGTTGAAGAAGTTCCAAAGAAAGTAGAAAAAAAGAAAGAGGAAGTTAAAGAAGAAAGGGTAATTAAAAAAGAAATTCCAGTTGAGATTTCTAAGCCGATTACTCCAATTATTGTTGAAGAAAAGAAAGTTATCGAAGAGGTTAAAGTAGAACAAATTCAAGAGCAGAAGTCAAGTTTCTTTTCTAAATTAAAAGATAAATTCACAAAGAAAGAAGAAGAGCAAGTTAAAGAGGAAATTAAATTAATTGAAGAAGAGTCTAAAAAAATTCCAGAGTTAATTAAAGAAGAAAAGAAAGGGTTTTTTCAAAGTGTTTCTGAAAAGATTACAAGTAAGAAGATTTCAGGGTCCGAGTTTGAAGAGTTATTCTGGGAGTTAGAAGTGGGGTTATTAGAAAGTAGTGTGGCGTTGGAAGTTGTTGAAAAGATTAAATCTGACTTAAAGCTAAGATTAGTTGATGTTCCATTAAAGCGATCCGAAGTAGAAAATATCATTACTGATTCATTAAAGAAGAGTATTTCTGAGTTATTGAATGTTGAAAAGATAGATTTAATTAAGAGAATAAAAGATAAGTCTGAAAAGCCTTTTGTGATTGTTTTATTTGGAGTAAATGGCGCGGGGAAGACAACAACGATTGCTAAACTTGCAAATTTAATGAAGAAAAATAACCTTTCAGTAGTATTAGCTGCTGCTGACACTTATCGCGCTGCATCTCAAGAACAAATAAAAGAGTGGGGAAATCGTTTAAATGTAAAAGTAATCGCACATGATTACGGTGCGGATCCGTCTGCTGTATCTTTTGACGCAATCTCATTTGGAAAGGCACACAAAATAGAGGTAGTACTAATCGATACGGCTGGAAGATTACATTCTAATGTCGATCTCTTACGCGAGATGGAGAAAATAATTCGTGTAACAAAACCGGATCTCAAAATTTTTATTGCAGAAGCGTTGGTTGGAAATGATGCAGTTGAACAAGCCCAAAGTTTTAATCAAAGTGTAGGAATTGACGGGCTTATTTTAACAAAAGCGGATATTGATGAAAAGGGTGGGGCTATAATTTCAAGTTCATATATCACTAAAAAACCAATTCTTTATTTGGGATGTGGGCAGGAGCTTGACGATTTAAAAGAATTTGAAAAAGACGAGATAATTCGTCAGTTAGGTCTTTAGCGTGTGATGATACTGGAGAGAGGGAAGTCTCCAAGTATCAACATTAGAGTTGAAGGTATATGCTCTCCTTTTTCTTCTTATTGAGGTTAAGATATTTGTTTTTTCTAATAGGGAAAGGTAGTTTTGTAAGGTGGGTCGAGGATGTCCGGTTTCTCTAATGAGATCATATACATCAAAAGAACTCAAAGATTCGCACTTGTAGAAAATCTCGGGAATGTTAATATTTCTATTTTTGTAGCAAAACATAGATAGGATCGCAATTGCTTCTTGTCTGGAACTGACGCAGCAGGAGAATCCTTCTTCAAATTCTTTCATTTTAAGCCATTTGAAGGTGTTTGGTTCAAAATATTCACTTAAGGGGGTAGTTGGAGAATGGAGGTTGTTTGTGGAAATAGTGTAGAACGTAGAGGTGTGGTTTTTTGATTTTCCAGAAGAAAGGTGGATAGAGGCGCGGTCTTGTTTGAGTATTCTTGCTAAGTCATCACGAAATTTTTTACTGACGACACCAAGATTAACGCTGTGATTGTTATTAGCTCCTGCTTCAAAGGTTAATGCTCCAATAAGAAATGCTTTTTTAATAATAGCGTCAGATTGCCTGAAAATTGAGGGCATACGAACAGTGTGAGTTTTATAGCTCGGTTTAAGTTTAAAGAAAGAGGTGAGGTAGCGACTTATGATTTTGCTTCTAAAGCGAATAACGTAGCTATTTCTTCCACGTGATGCTGGTTTTACTTCAACATTAGTAAAACATTCTTTTAACCATCCTGCAAGAACAATCATGTTGGAATGGTGTTCTTCTTCCCAGCGAAGGTCATGGGTGGGTCCTAAGCTGCCGTCAGCGCAGAAAGATCCAACGATCTTCGCTAATGATTCATTGAGTGTATGGCAACAACGAATTTCTTCAGAGGCAATTTGATTGCATTTTAAGTATTCTATTTGCTTGAGGATATCATCTTTAACTGAGATTTGCTCTATTTTATTTGATGGGGGATCAATCGCTAAAAGTTCTTTTATAACAAAAAGGGGTATATTTTTGGAAGGGTTTGTGAGGGTAGTTTGTATTAAGTCTATTTTTTGAAGACAAAAATCAGGGTTATTACAATTTAATGAAAGGTAAGTTCTAAGTTTTGGAAAAAGATTGGCAATGCGTTGTAGTTTCTTACAAGATGGAATGTGTTTTCCTTGAAGAAGTTTGTTTAAATCACCACCCGATATCTTCAGATTAATGGCCAGTGTTTCTTTGGTAAGTTTGGATTCAATTCTTTCTTGTTCCAGAAATATTCCTAAGTTGAACTCTGAATTTTTAATTCTGAGCGGGATATGTTCTTTAGCTGCGATTTTATTTGTTATTTCAAAATTACTATGTTTTTTGTTTAATCTGTTAATCAGATTTTTAAGTGTTTTAGGGAGATCTCCTCCACGAGCTATGATTAATTTCTTTGGATCGGATCTATCCTCAGGGGAGTGTAGTTTGAGTAAATCGAAGGTTATTTCTTTCATCAAGAAATAGGGGAAGCTTGCTTTAAAAGCGTTACGCGCGGTTGACGTTAGTGTCGTTAGTGGCGCAAGTAAAACAGTTAATTCCTTAGGCTTGTAATTTAAAATATACTCGTTTTCTTCCTTTACCCTTATTTTCTAGAGAAACTAATTCAATGCCTTTAATTTCTTTAATATCACGAACATGTGTTCCTCCATCTGCTTCGATGTCAATCCCATCTATTTCTACAATTCTTAACTCTGCTACTTCAGGAGGTAATGCTCCTGCGAGTTTAACAATGCCTGGAATTTTGAATGCTTCTTCGCGAGGTAAGGTATAAACTTTGACAGCAGCTCCTTTCTTAATTAATTCATTTGATTTGTTGATATACTCTTTTATTTTTTCTGGATTAATCTCGTCTAAGTTAAAATCCATTTTGGAAGTTTCTATGTCGAGTTGATTTCCTGTGACTAAGATTTTTGCTTCAGTATAGAGTAAAGAACTAAATAAGTGTGCTGCAGTATGCATTCTCATTAATTGATATCTTCTATTCCAGTCTATTTTGCAATTAACATTATTTCCCACTTTAATTCCGTTTTTATCAACTTCATGCAATATTTTTCCTTCTACTTTTTTTACTGAAAGAACATTAAACGTTTCAGCTCCGAAAGTGATGGTTCCTAGGTCAAATGGTTGTCCGCCTCCTTGTGCATAAAAAATAGTCTTATCTAAAACAAGAAATCGAGCGTTAATGACTTCTACAACTGTTGCATCAAGTTCTTTGAGATAAGAATCTTGTAAGTAAACTTGTTCTGTCATCTGATTGCAATTAAAGGGGGCGTTAAAAAGTTTGTGAAGGTATTTTCTGTAGGTTAATTTATATATTCTAAGAAATTGAAAAAGGAATGGGTTTATGGAGTTGGATGACCTCTTTGTTTGGGGGTAAGGAAGTTGAAGCTAAAACGACTGAAGATCCATTTGATGCTCCAGATGAAACAAGGGGAATATTAGTACCTCCACGGAGAGTGGTTTCTTCAAATAATTCTTTATTAAGGCCAGTTGTTTCTTTAGAAAAAGAATTAGGCTCATTATATCGGGTACTTAAAAAAACGTATAAAAAAAATAAGAAGGAGTTGGATGCTGAAGAAAATAATGATCAAGAGTGTTGTACGCAAATTTTATTGATCTTTGAAAAAAAAGATACGTCGAAAGCGTATAAGATGAGCATTTTATCTTTCTTTAGCAGGTGGGAGAGTGCAGCTTCCTGTATAAAATCTAAGAAAAACA
Source organism: Candidatus Nanoarchaeia archaeon (assembly GCA_041648255.1). Taxonomy (GTDB): domain Archaea; phylum Nanobdellota; class Nanobdellia; order SCGC-AAA011-G17; family GW2011-AR18; genus JAHFKM01. The sequence continues at coordinate 259 of JBAZPJ010000047.1, read as the reverse complement.
CCAAAGCGGACTATCAGCGTTTTTTGAATGAACTGGGATTAGATCGTTTAAATGCTAGAAAACTTTCTACGGGAGATAAGTATAATCTGGATCATCATGCTCGAAATGTGTGGGTATTGGCTGATTTTTTAAAAGCAAACACGAAGGATATTTTAGAAGAAAGCTAGTCCTCTATTCAACGTAACTGTTCAGCTTTCTGAAGTTTAATGTTGATCTGTATTCTTCAGTACCGAAATTTTAATTAACCAGTTTAGCTACA
>JBAZPJ010000046.1:0-8492 GCA_041648255.1 Candidatus Nanoarchaeia archaeon | reverse complement strand
GTGGTGGTTGTAATTATTCTTTCTTGTGGGTAGTCTTATTTGGTGGCGTAAAAGAAAAAAGATGCCGGTCTTGTAAACGATGATTGCAGACTTATTCATCTTAGCGGTGAATGGAGTAAGGAAGCGAAGTTTGCGTAGTTGGTTGACGATTGTGGGTATTTTTATTGGAGTTGCTGCGTTAGTATCCCTTGTTTCTCTTGGTCAGGGGTTGCAGGGTGCGGTGAATGATCAGTTTTTAAAATTGGGCGCGAATAAGATTTTTATTTCTCCTGGTGGGTTTGGTCCTCCTGGCGCGTTTGCAGGGAAGTTAACTGATCATGATGTGAGTGTGGTGAAGCGGGTGAAGGGGGTGGCAGTTGCTACTCCTCATACTGTTGCGTTTGTTTCATTGAGTTTTAAGAGTAGAGTAACATCAGTCCAATTAATGGGAATCAATCTTGTTCCAAAAGAAAAGAAAGTGGCGTTTGAAGCAAGTAATGTGGAGATTACTGATGGGCGTGAGCTTAAGAGCGGTGATCGGAAGAAGGCGATTGTGGGTTATAATCTGGCGCATGATACGAGTTTATTTGGGGGAAAGGTAGTAAAAGTAGGAGATACAATTCAGATTGAGGGAAAGAATTTTGAGGCGATTGGAATTAATAAGAAGATTGGGAATCCGTTTGATGATCGTAATGTGTATATTCCAATGGATGATAGTGCAGAGATTTTTGGTCAGAAGGATAAATTTGATTTTATTTTTGTGGAAGTGTCCGAGGGCGCAAAACCTACTGTCGTTGCAGATGATATTAAGAAAAGAATGAGGCGGGATCGAGCCTTAGAAGAGGGTGAAGAGAATTTTGGAGTACAGACGTTTGAGAGTATTAGTAATTCGTTTAATGTTATTTTTTCAATTGTGCAGGCAGTTATTTTTGGTATTGCGAGTATTTCTCTTGTTGTTGGTGCGATTGGGATTATGAATACGATGTATACTGCCGTCTTAGAGAGAACAAGGGAGATTGGAGTGATGAAAGCTGTTGGTGCGCAAAACAGAGATATTTTATTTGTCTTCTTATTTGAATCTGGTTTACTTGGTCTTACTGGTGGATTGCTTGGAGTTGCAGTGGGTGTTGGGTTTACAAAGTTAGTGGAGATTGTGGCTGGTTCTATTCTCGGTTCAACATTAATTAGAGCTGTCTTTCCATGGTATTTGATTGTTGGAGCGTTACTGTTTTCTTTTGTTGTTGGTGCTGGTTCAGGAGTGTTCCCTGCGATGCGCGCTGCGAAGTTAAAGCCTGTTGATGCATTAAGATATGCATAGTTTTTGGATTTAAAGGTCTTTTAGAAAAGTAGAATTTTCCCCACCACCTATCCAAGAGTTTGTTTCTCAAGATAGTTCCATACACAGCGTAAACTAAACTGTTTTGTATCTAAAACTGCCACCACAAATGCTCCTTCTATAAATCCGGATCCTAAAGAATAGTCAAGAACATAGGCTAAGGGCATCGCAAGTAATCCTCCAACCCATATGCCTCTTGCTGTGCTTTTTAGAAATCCCCCCACGGCATAACTGAGGTTAGTCATACCTTTTTTTGTAGTCTCAAGGTAAGGTTCTGATTTAATTTATAAAACTTAATGTCTTTAAGATCATTTAATGGATTTAGGTGGTAAACAATTTTTTCCAATGATTCCATAGATTTCTAATTATGCAAAACAATATAAATCTTTTTTTTAGAGCGATTATAAAGGGAAAATCCTGGCGACTGATACCTTTAAATAATCTTTTCCTTCAGAACAGACAATGGAAGTCCTCGTTTTTTTAGCAAGGTTTGATTTAAGTCTAGATAAAATTAAAGAGAAGATAAAGGCTTGTGGAAAGGAGATTAAAATTAGAGAAGGGGACGGTCATTTAGAAGTTGAAGGTTCTGTTGATATTAGTAAATTAATGCAATTAAGTGAAGTAATGAAGGTTGTTGAAGTGAAAACGTCTTGGAGTGAATTGCAATTTAAGAGATTAAAAGAAGACGCGCTTAAGACAGTTGAAGGGAAAGAGAAGGTCTATGCGATTAAAACAAAGTTCTATTCTAAGATTCCTATTTCAGCGAAGTCTATTTACAAGCAGATTAATCCTTTTTTAAAGCATGAATCTTTTGTTCCGAATGAAACAGATTGGGAGAAGTTACTCTATATTGAATTCAAAAAAGAGAATAATAAGGTTTTTTATAGGGTTGGGTACTCATTAAGGGAATGGTGGGAGAAGGTACAGCCAATGAATGTAGAATTTAATTTCACTGCAGTACTAGAGAATCCTTCTCTTGTAGAAGAAGTTTCTGATTTTTTACGGTTATGCTGGATTTTCAAATTGCCATTAATAATAGTTACTCAAGATAAATTGAAGGTTGAGTCTATTTTAAAAAAGGCAAAGGAGATTACAAAAGGAATTGAATATGAAAAATTTGATTTAAAGATTACAGACCAATTCCCAAAAGTGATGCTTGTTGGTTTTTCAAAGAATGCAAGTAAGAATGAAAAGGATCTTATAGATTTCTTTAATAAAAATAATGAAAGGATCTATCTTGTGTTTGGTGATGATAAGTTCGGGTTAACGCAAGAAGCAAGAGAGGGAATGAGTGTCATGTTTCATTTAACTCCTGAAACAAAAAAGCCGTTAAGAGCAAGTCATGCATTAAGTTATATCTTAGGATTACATGCTGCTTCTAAGCTTTAGTAAGATCTTAGTGTTGTTTTTGTTACTTTCTTAATGATCTTTTCTAGTCTTCTGTAGAACTTTATTTTTTTACTACGTCTAATTTGAGATGTAATTCTTTTAAGAATTGGTCCGTCCATGGTTGTGGGCTGTCATCCATTGGGTTTTCTGCTGATTTGTTTTTAGGGAATGCGATTGCTTCTCTAATATCGTTAAAGCCGAGCATTAGCGCAACAAGTCTGTCAAATCCAATTGCAATACCCCCATGTGGTGGGCATCCAAATTGAAAAGCTTGAAGTAAGAAGTCGAATTTCTTTTCTGCTTCTTCATAACTTAGTCCAATTGTTTTTAGAACTCTTGTTTGAATATCTTTTCTGTGAATTCTAATTGAGCCGCCGCAAAGTTCTACTCCATTAAGAACAACGTCATAGGCTTTTGCTAATACTTTTGCTGGATCTTTTTCTAAATAGTCAAAGCAGTCTTCTTTTGGCATGGTAAAGATGTGGTGTTTTGCTTGCCATTTGTTTTCTTCTTCGCTCCATTCTAAAAGGGGGAAGTCTGTAACCCAGCAGAATTGTAAATCTCCGTCTTTGATTAATCCGAGTTTGTGTCCTAAGTGTAATCTGAGTTGTCCTAATCCTAATACTGCTTTTTCAAAGTGGTCTGCTGCAAAGAGGAGTAAGTCGTTTTCTTCTGCATGAACTGTTTTTATTAATTCTTTTTGTACGTCTTCACCAAAGTATTTGACAATGGAACTTTCTAAGACATTATTTTTTCCTACTTTGATCCATGCGACTCCAGGTAAGTGGTGTGTTTTTCCTAGGTCAATAAGATCGTCAATGTCTTTTCTTGAAAAGTGTCCTGCTTGTTTTGCGTTTAAGCAATAGATTACTTTTTTTTCATTAATTGCGTTAGTAAAGATAGAGAAGTTTGATTTCTTCATTATTTCTGTGACTTCTTTAAGTTGTAATCCGAAACGTAAGTCTGGTTTGTCGCTACCGTAGGCAGTCATTGCTTCTGCATAGGTCATGCGTTTGAATGGTGTTTGAATAGTAATATCTTTTGCTTTTTTGAAAGTAGTTGAAAGTAATCCTTCTACAAGCGCAAAAATATCTTTTTCTTCGATGAAACTCATTTCAATATCGATTTGAGTGAATTCTGGTTGTCTGTCTTGCCGTAAGTCTTCATCTCGTAAGCAGCGTGCTAACTGGAAATACCGATCGCATCCTGCAACCATTAAAAGTTGTTTGTAAAGTTGTGGGCTTTCTGGTAATGCATAGAATTTTCCTGGATGAACTCTGCTTGGTACTTTAAAGACGCGTGCTCCGCCTGGTGTTGTTTTTACGAACATGGGTGTTTCTATTTCTAAGAAGGATTGGGAGCTTAGGTATTCTCGAACTGCTTGTGCTGCTTTGTGTCTTGTTAAAAGATTGTGCTGCATCGAAGGTCTTCGTAAATCTAGATATCTATATTTTAATCTCAAGTCTTCACTTGGAATTATTCTATCATCAACTTCAAATGGGGGAACTTCTGCTTTGTTTAAAATTTCTAATTTAGTTACGAGTACTTCTATTTCTCCAGTATACATTTTGGGATTGGTCATCCCTTCTGGGCGTGGTCGTACTGTTCCATCTATTTTGATAACATATTCGCGGCGTAGTGTTTCTGCGGTTAAGAAAGTAGTTTTGTTAGTTGGATCGAACACTAATTGGGTTAATCCATATCTATCTCGTAAGTCAATGAACATTAATCCGCCGTGATCGCGTCGTGTATCCACCCATCCGGAGAGGATTATTGATTGAGAGACGTTCTTTTTGGTTAATTCTCCGCAGGTATGGGTTCTAAGCATGATGTTTGTGGCTTTCTCTTCTTATTTAAATCTTTTTTAACGAGTTGAAGTTTGTAACTACTTTTAAAGTAGAACTGGAAGAAAACCTTATAAAAGAAAAACGCTTACCTAATCGACAATGAGGAAGAGAAGGGAGCTTAATTATGAGCAAGAGTTGGCTCGTAGGAAGCAGGAGATAGATCCGCACTTGCATGTGCTCTATGATTCAGGTATTATGAGATTAGAAGCAGACGGTACATGGGCTCCTAATGGGGAGTTTATTACAGGAAATCTCGATAGGGTAAAAGAAATATTGGAGCCACTTCAAGTATTACCTGCGTTTGTACTAGGTCCAGAACAATCACAATTAATGCAGTGGGCAGAGAGTTATGGAAGACAGCATCAAGTAGAGAGAGATCAGGTACAAAGGAATTTTTTTTCAGAAATTCGTAATTTTTTTTCTCCTCATCCCCATCTAGAAATAGAAGCTCCTCTTCGGCCTCTCACATTAGCTACAGGTGAATCATCAGAAAGAAGTACAACTGAAGTGTTTTACGAGCAAGGAGTTTTTACAAGAGTAGAAGGGAAACCAACATTAGTTGAAGAGAAGTTAGAGGGACGGGATCTCACCCATTTAATGGATGAGGCTTTTGTAATGGATGAGGTTCCGGAGCGTAGATTACTTCTGGATTATATACGGGCGCAAGGGGGAAGACCCAGTACTCCTGCAAGATTGCAGGCAGGGAGTGCTCCTCCGTCTTTTCCTCAGTTAATCGGTTCTGGAGAAACTACTGGCGGATTTGGAGATGAAGATAGTGGTAGGAGTATTGGGGGAAAGAGTAGTGTCTATCATGTCGCTGTTGTAAGAGATACAACTGGAGAAATTGTTCCTCCTGAAACGCAAGTGGAGGCGAGAAATGCCTTGCTTCCTCCTCCTCCAGATGCGGCTATTACCATAAGTTTTGAAGAAAGTGATTTAGCGGGACTGATTCCTCCTAGCGTTATTAGTGCACTTGAAGAAGCTAATGGGATGACTGGGAAAACTTCAGAACAAAAAGAATCGGTTTGGGATAATAAGGGGGGAACAGGTGGGACACTTTTATCCAGATCAGAAACCAATGATCAAGTGGAAATGTTGGGTAATGGGAGTCCTGGAAAAATTTTATCTGGAGGCGGAAGTGGGGTTCATAGGGGAGTTGATGGTAGAATAACTACCGGAGATGTAACTGGTTCAATACCTCCATCAAGATCTGCAAGAAGTTCATCGGATGGGTTTTCTGGTGAGAGAACGCCAATGCCCAGATCTGCAAAGCCGAGAAGTCCTTCGGGGATAAGTTCAATTCCTCCCCCAGAGTTAGCTGCGAGTACTCATGATGATTTAGAAAGAGTGTTTGCAGGAATGGAAGGGGGATTAGAGCAGGAGGTTGTAATTAGAGAACCTCCTAAAGAAAGAGAAACACCGAGAATGCCGAATGGACTTGAAAAAGTTGATGATCCTAATTTTTTGTATACACAAGGAATTATAGTAAGAGAAAAGAGTAGTGGTAAATTAGTGCCTAATAAAGAAAAGATTGGGAATTATCCTGAAGGTCAGTTAAGGGATCATGCAATTCTGCTCGATAAAGAAGATCCTGCAAGAAAATTAATTATAAGTTATTTGGCAGAAGAAAAAAATGTTCCAGTTTCCCAATTGCTTCCTCGGGGAAAATCTGGCGTGAGATTACCGCCTCCGCCGAGAGAAGAAAAGAGAGATGGCGCTGCTTTGGAAAGACCGTTAGGAGAAGAAGAAGGAAGAGCTTTACCTGAGACATATCGTTATTTTGGAACCCTTATGAATCGCTTAGTTGAACTTGTGGGAAAAGCAGAAAGAACAATTGATAAAAATAAACAACTTGTAGAAGAAGGAAAAGAGGTATTAACTGTTGTGAGAAGTTTAGAAGAAGTGATACGTCAATCTGGTAATTCAAATACTGACGTGCTAGAAAGAATAGAAGGTGCTGTAGGAAAGGCAATTGATTTGAAGGCAGGAAGGGAAAGTGGTTCTGGAGCAATATTAAGTCAATTAGGTACTATCGAATCAAGGTTACAGGAGATATATCAAGCGCTTGAAGTAAATGAGATTGATGTTAAAGTTGAAGGTGAAAATGGTGGTCTTTCTGATGAAAATGTTGCTGCACTTGGAGAGATGCTTGGAAAGAAAGTAGTTGGCGGATTTAATGTAGGTGTTCCAAAATTAATTGAGAATTTAAGTGCGTATTTAGCTGAAAAAGAAAGAACGCAAGCGGGAATTACAGAAGCATTAATTCAGCGTGTTGCTGGAGAAACAAGAGCGCAGTATCAATCTGTTCTTCAAGAAGGAGTAAGTGTGCTTGGAGAAAGCGTAGGAAGATTAGAAGGAAAAGGAGAAGTAGTTCTTGGTAAGGTAACTGGATTAGAAACAGTATTGATTGAGATAAAATCAGAAATTGATGAAATAGTTAGTAGTTGGCTTACAGACAACAAGCTTTCAGTTGGAAGAATTTCTACCGAGGTAATGTTAGCAAGAAGAGAGAGTAGTGAAAGTCAGAAGGCGTTGTATGGGAAGATTGATGAAAGTAATAAATTATTATCTGAACAGGAAGTGAGAAGCAGGGGAGAAGTAGCAAATTTTGGTTTAGTAAAAAGAGGAATGGAAGAGATTAAGGGTGATGTTAATAAAATTTCTGATCAATTAGGACCGTTGGTAGATCGAGTTGCAGAGATGTATGGGGTTCATGTGCAGCGTAGAGAAGTGAGAGCAGCTGAAGAAGCGCAAAGAGCTGAAAGAATAGTTAGAAAAAGAGCATGGAGTGTTGGTGAAGGGTATGGTGAACCTAAAAATTTTGCTAATCCTAATGATGTTATTCCAATAGAAAATCCGTTTGCAACAAGGACAGTAGAGGTACCTTCCCCATTTAATCCAGATGTAGTGTATTTAGGAGAACCTCGTGATGGAGGGATAGAAGAAGAATATTCTTCAATTGTAGAGGGGGGTGGAGTCGCGTTCGTTGATGAATTACCGGAAGTAAGTGCTAATTTGATAGAACCTGCCGAAGAAGCAGTTGCATTAGTAGATGCTGCAGCTAAAGATCATTCGGGAGGGAGGGTTGTTGAGGAGGATTCAAACAGTTTCAGTGCTGATCTTCCGTCGTTTGTTGCTCCGATAGGTGGAGATCCAATCGAAGGTCCGATTAGTTTAGAGGGGATGGAGTATCGTGCCTCTGAAGTTGAAGTCGATCCGTTAGAAGCTCTTCCTCATGTAAGATATGAACCTGCTGAAGCTACTGCGCAAGTGGGTGATGGAGAGATTGTACATGAAGCTGTGGCATCTGGAGAAAGATCATTAGAAGCGCTTGTTGATACAGCACCTACTGATCCAACGAGAGATCTTGCGGGTGGAGTAGTGGATCTGCATTATGATGCAGAAGTGCAAGCTTCTGATCGAGTTGAAAGAGAAGTTCTTCCGAGGAAAGATTCAGAAGTACCCGAACTCGCATTTGATGATTATACCCTTGAGAGACGTGAAGATGGTACAGCGTATCATAGTGGTGTACTTCCAATTCCTCCAAGAGAAAAAGAAGGGGTAGTTATGAAAACAACAGAATTAAAAGGAACGAGCGGAAATCAGGCAGTTCCAACAGGATATCCAACTCCTCTTGCGAGTATCGAAGGATTAGATGGAGATGGAACTGGTTCGCGAAGAATAAGCGACGATGATTTAGAATTACCTGATGCAGCGCCTTTTGCTTATTCTCCAGCAGTGGTTAGTAGTTCAAAAGTGGAAAAATCAAAAAGTGCCGTGCAAGAATCAATTGAGAATTTATTCAGAGAAAATCCAGCTCAACCTGAATTAGAAGCTGCATTAGCAGAACCTGCTGTTTCTCGTTTAACGAGTAAATATCGAAGAGGGAATGACGAGTCATATTCGAGGGGAGCGAGGGATGAGAATGTAAGATTATCAAA